>URFI01000201.1 GCA_900547085.1 uncultured Prevotella sp. | reverse complement strand
ACAACGATTACCTGAACTATATGGTATGGCTCAGGGGATTGGCTGTTCCTGCGGCGCGCAACATGGATTCACCAATCGTGCAACGCGGCAAGAAGCTCTTCAACGAAATAGGTTGTGCTACGTGTCACCGACCCATGTGGATTACAGGCAACGACCAGTTCTCTTATCCTGGCGACCTTAACATCAAACCCAACGACCCACGTCTGCCACATTATCCCAAACAAAAGATATGGCCTTACACCGATTTAGTTTCACATAGGCTGTACATGAAGAACGATGTGCGCAAAGGATGGATACGCACACCGCCATTGTGGGGCAAAGGACTTATGAAAGTATGTACTGGTCACGATGACCGACTGTACGATGCGAGAGCAAGAAATGTCATAGAGGCAATTATGTGGCATGGATGTTCAAAAGAAGGTGGCGTTTCGCATGCACGGTGGACAACAGAGAAGTTCCGCAAACTGAACAAGGACGATCGCCATGCGATAGTCAAATTTATTGAATCTATCTAATGAAGAAACGACTAACGAATATTTCTTTCGGGCTGCTGTCATTGACTATTATAGTCTTGGCGGCAGCCTCGTTCATGGATAAGAGGTACGGCACACAACTAACACACAAGTACATCTATGGCTCATGGGCTTTCGCCGCCCTGTGGATGATGCTTGCCATATCGTCCCTGTTTGCCATTCTGCGATACTGGCATGCGGTGATGCGTCATTCGCTTATCTTTCTGCATGTTTCATTCGCAGTGATACTCTTAGGAGCTGGCCTGACCTTCCTAACGGGTAAACAAGGTGACATATATCTCCACAACGAACAACCAGCAAACTCGTTTATCACAAAAGACGGTAAACAACAGCGCCTACCTTTCAATATGAAACTTTGCAAATTCAACATTGAGTACTATGCGGGTACAGATTCGCCCATGGACTTTGTCAGTCATGTTGCCTTTAGTGACGGAGATGAGCAGCAGGTATCCATGAACAACATTGCGAAAAAACAATATTATCGATTTTATCAAAGTGGTTATGACACGGAGAGCGGCTGGGTGCATCTATCCGTTTCATACGATCCGCTGGGCATCACGGTAACATACTGCGGATACGTCATGCTGTTACTGAGCATCATTGCATTTCTTGCTGATCCACGTGGTGGATTCCGAAGGACGATTAGACAGGTTATGAAGAAAGAGAGCGTCAAGGCAAAGGCGGTAGTGCTGGCTTTGCTGCTACTTGTACCCATGAAGATGCTGTCCTCCAGTAATATTCCACTTCCCAAGACATTACCAACAGCGTTGGCTGAACGCTTTGGTGACCTCTATGTTTACCACTGTGGGCGCATTTGCCCCATGCAGACAAAGGCAAGAGATCTGACCATTAAATTGTATGGCAGTGACAGCTACCGAGGATACACAGCCGAACAGGTACTCGTGGGGTGGCTGTTATACCCCACAGACTGGGTGGAACAGCCCATGATTAAGATAAGTGGAGGAAGTGTACGAAAGGCACTGAACGCAAATGGAAGATATGTCTCATGGATGGACTACACCAGTGATACACAAGACTTCAAACTTTCTTCTCTGATAGAGCAGATGAACAAAGGCTCGCTCAGCAATAGCGAAGCACGGGATGTTGCGGCAGCGTACGAAAAATATAATATCATTGCGTCACTCATGTCAGGACAAGCCGTTAGAATGTTTCCTGTGAAAGAGGCAGGTAGTTTAAGGTGGATGGCACAAGGCGACCAACTTCCAGAAGGACTTGGACAAGATGAGTGGCTCTTCATCAAGCGCTCCACTGACTATGTGATGGAGCTTGCACTTGCAAAAGACAACACAGGAGTGGAAAAAGTCCTCCAAAAAATACGCGAATATCAACAAAAAAAAGCAGGAACAGTATTGCCTTCCGACAGCAGGTTCAAGGCTGAAAAGATATATAACTCACTCCAGTTCTCTTTTCCCATGGCAATATTACTTATCGTGGCAGGCATATTGTTCTACATCATGACAGCAAGAAATCTGTTACGCAATAAGCCACAACAACGTTCTCTCAAGCTATGCGGCGCCTTGTTGCTTGCCCTGTCCGCCTGTTTCCTACTTGTGGTGATTGCGCTGAGGGGATATGTGGGAGGACACATGCCCTTGTCAAATGGCTTCGAGACCATGCAGTTCATGGCGCTTTGCATGCTTGTCATTGCATTGCCACTTGGCAAACGCATACCGTTCTTTCTCCCTTTCGGGCTTATGGCAGCTGGTCTTGCCCTCATGGTGTCCATGCTTGGCGAGCGTAATCCTCAAATTACAACGTTGATGCCCGTGCTTGCTTCACCACTGCTCAGCATACACGTCATTTTGGTCATGCTCTCCTATTCCCTCTTTGCGTTCTTGTTTTTCAATGGTGTCACAGCACTCATCATGAACCGAATGGGAAGTAGCACTGCTATCCTCAACCGATTGACCGACATAAGTCGCATTATGTTGTATCCAGCCGTCTTCTTGTTGGCTGTAGGAATATTCACTGGTGCCGTGTGGGCGAATGTTTCGTGGGGGCGATACTGGGGATGGGATCCCAAAGAAACATGGGCATTGATCACGATGCTGGTTTATTCCTTGACCTTCCACGAACGGTCATTGCCAGCGTTTCGCCGTCCAATATTCTTGCATGTCTATATCGTATTGGCTTTCTTGACGGTACTGATGACTTATTTTGGTGTGAATTACGTGCTGGGTGGGATGCACAGCTATGCTTGATAAATGCAACCAACAGGTTTTATATTGCACTTTGTATGGCAAAGCATGAAGTCTCACCCGACTCTGTTGATTTTCATTTTGTAATACAGCACTTTCATTTAAGCGGGATTTTATATAATGCAACCCACCAACAATACTGTGTTTGTGATATAAATGGGACGTTGCAAGGAAGACTCATTAATGCAGAACTTTCTTTACAAAACACCTCTCATAATTCGCGTGAAAATAACCAACGGCTAAGTTGGTTGCAAATACGCGAATTATGAGCAATGTTTGTAATTCGTTGTTGTTTAATATGTTAGTCTTAATAGACTTCTTTTCTTTCCTATTTTTATCATTTTTTGGCGGCAAAAGCATTGAGACAAGCATCGAATATGCATGCTTTGATGTCGCTATAGCATGTGAATAACCACTCTAAAAGGTGTTTCCAAGTGCGTTAAGTCAATGTTCCAGCTTTAAAAACCGTCTTTTTTGTTAAAATCACCCCATTTTTGTATATCGTATGCCTATTGAAATTTTCTATTTCGAAGATTTTAGATGGCCGTTTTTTGGTAAAATTACGGAACAAAAAATAATGGACACCTTTACACATGACGCTTTCATTGAAGGGTAATTGTTGTTACAAAAAATGAAAGCCAATAAAGTAAACCAGACTAAGCACGCACCATTCATTAAGCCACAAACAAGGTTTTTGGTTTCGTTAGAATTAGATTTGTTATTGAAGCAAAACCATTGTTCTCAAATGAAAGATTCTTGTTTTTGTAGGTATAAATTGTTATTTTTATTCCATATTTTTTTGTAAAATCAAAAAATAGTGTTTATATTTGCGATACTATACAAGAATATATAGCGATATATTCAGATTATACTCAATACTTTTCTCTAATGACAAAAACCTTAAGGCGTATGAAACACTTGATTCTAACCGTGATATTGGTATGCGTAACCCTACAAGCCTATGCACAACAGTCTTTGTCGTATGCCTATGATGCTGCGGGAAACCGCATTGGAAGGACAATCGTTTTAGAAACACGAGCTTCTAAGGCTTT
>URFI01000200.1 GCA_900547085.1 uncultured Prevotella sp. | reverse complement strand
TTTGAAACAACTAAAAAACGTTTTGTCGATATGGAAGAAAACACGCAGCAGCAGGGATTGCAATTGGAGTTGAATCCCGAGGTGGCTCAGGGTAAGTATGTAAATCTGGCCCTGATCTCACACTCCAGTTCAGAGTTTGTACTTGATTTTACCAGTATTTTACCCGGAATACCCAAACCCCAGGTGGTAAGTCGCGTGGTGATGGCCCCCGAGCATGCCAAACGACTTCTCATGGCCTTGCAGGAGAACGTCTATAAATACGAGCAGCAGTTCGGTAAGATTCAACTGCCTGAGATGGCTGGCCGCACCATTGCTCCTTTCGAAGGCACCAAGGGGGAAGCGTAGATTGCGCTCCCTTTGGCGATAGATAGTTCTTTCTTTGTCGATAGGTGGCTCTTTCTTCAGCGAATGTGTTAAAGACTGCGGTTCGTTCGTGAAACTATTTTCGCGTTCTCTTGCGATTTCCTTTTAGGCGTATCTGCGTAAAATCGGCTCCTCATCTTTGTCTTTCCCGACCCCTTGATGAGTTTTCTCGTATTTTTAACGAAAAGCTTTGAGTTATCATTAAATTGTAGTATTTTTGCAACGGCTGGCGGTATCTGATACCTATAAATGAGGATGTTTGATGGTGAACATTTGTAAAGAACACCAGCCAAGGAACAACTATTTAAACGCACACATCAATATACTAACATTTAAATACTTTAATTATCAATCATTTATGTGGTTAATCAATTCATCTATTGGTAGAAAAGTGGTCATGTCGGTTACCGGCATTGCGCTTATTCTGTTCCTGACATTTCACATGTCAATGAATGTTGTCGCCCTCTTTTCAGGAGAAGCGTACAACATGATTTGTGAACTTTTGGGTGCCAACTGGTATGCAGTGGTAGCTACGATTGCACTTGCAGCTTTGGTTGTTTGTCATATCGTCTACGCATTCATCCTGACGGCACAAAACCTGCGGGCTCGCGGTAACGAACGTTATGCCGTTACGCAAAGAAGCTCTAAGGTAGAGTGGGCATCTCAAAACATGTTGGTGTTGGGTATCATTGTTCTTTTGGGCTTACTTCTTCACTTGTACAATTTCTGGTACAACATGATGTTTGCCGAGATCTTTCACATTGCCGACCCCTTAGGCGATCCCGCTAACGGATTCGGTTACATTCGTGAAACATTCGCACAACCTCTGTATGTGGTGCTGTATGTCATTTGGCTGGTTGCCATCTGGTTCCACCTCACGCATGGCTTCTGGAGTGCAATGCAAACACTTGGAATCAACAACAAAATCTGGTTCAATCGATGGAAGACTATCGGCGAGGTGTACGCCACATTGCTGATGTTGGGCTTCCTTGTCGTTGTTCTCGCATTTGCATTTGGCTGCGCGCCAAGTTTGTGCTGTGCGTAATTGTTTAATCTGATTACATGTAAGGAAGAATATTATGACACAAATAAATTCAAAAATACCTGAAGGACCAGTAGCTGAGAAGTGGACCAATTACAAGGCTCACCAGCGCTTGGTTAACCCAAAAAATAAATTAAAATTGGATGTCATCGTTGTTGGTACAGGCTTAGCAGGTGCCAGTGCCGCCGCTTCATTGGGCGAGATGGGATTCAATGTATTCAACTTTTGTATTCAAGACTCGCCTCGCCGTGCACACTCTATTGCTGCACAAGGAGGTATCAATGCTGCCAAGGATTATCAGAATGACGGTGACTCTGTTTATCGTTTGTTCTATGATACCGTAAAAGGTGGCGACTATCGTGCTCGCGAAGCCAATGTTTACCGTTTGGCAGAGGTGTCAAATGCTATCATCGACCAATGTGTGGCACAAGGCGTACCATTCGCTCGTGAATACGGTGGCATGCTCGCCAACCGTTCATTTGGTGGTGCACAGGTAAGTAGAACGTTCTATGCCAAAGGTCAAACAGGTCAGCAGCTGTTGTTAGGTGCTTACTCATCACTGATGTGTCAAGTACATGCGGGCAAAGTAAAGCTCTATACGCGTTACGAGATGGAGGACGTTGTCATCATTGACGGTCGTGCTCGTGGTATCATTGCCAAGAATTTGGTGACTGGTAAGTTAGAGAGATTCTCTGCCAATGCCGTAGTAATCGCTACTGGCGGATACGGAAATACTTATTTCCTTTCTACCAATGCAATGGGATGTAACTGTACTGCTGCTGTTCAGTGCTACCGTAAGGGTGCTTATTTTGCTAACCCTTCGTATGTACAGATTCACCCCACCTGTATTCCTGTACACGGTGACAAGCAGTCGAAGCTGACGCTGATGTCAGAATCGTTGCGTAACGACGGTCGTATTTGGGTTCCTAAGAAGATAGAAGACGCCAAAGCATTGCAGGCAGAAACGAAACAAGGCTGGGAAATACCAGAGGAAGATCGCGACTACTATTTGGAGCGTCGCTATCCAGCATTTGGTAACTTAGTGCCTCGTGATGTGGCTTCGCGTGCTGCGAAGGAGCGTTGCGACAAGGGATTTGGTGTGAACAACACCGGTTTGGCTGTGTTCCTTGACTTCTCTGAGTCAATCAATCGATTGGGACTTGATGAAATCATGCAGCGTTATGGCAACCTCTTCGAGATGTACGAAGAGATTACTGACGTGTTCCCAGGCGACATGGCGAACGAAATCAATGGCGAAAAGTACTACAAACCCATGATGATCTTCCCCGCTATCCATTATACCATGGGTGGAATCTGGGTAGATTATGAGTTGATGACCTCTGTTACCGGATTGTTTGCTATCGGTGAATGTAACTTCTCTGACCACGGTGCTAACCGCTTGGGCGCATCTGCGTTGATGCAAGGTTTGGCAGATGGTTACTTTGTGTTGCCATACACCATTCAAAACTATTTGGCAGACCAAGCTGTATGGCCACGTCTTTCTACCGATCTTCCTGAGTTTGAAGAGGCTGAAAAGAAGGTACAAGCAGAGATTGACCGCTTGATGAACATCAAGGGTAAGCGTTCTGTTGACTCTATTCACAAGGAGTTGGGTCACATCATGTGGGAACATGTGGGAATGGGACGTACCAAGGAAGGACTCGAAGAAGGCTTGAAGATGATAGCAGACTTGCGTAAAGAGTTCGATACCAACCTGTTTATTCCAGGTTCTAAGGAAGGTCTGAACGTTGAGTTGGATAAAGCTATCCATTTGCGTGATTTCTTATTGATGGGCGAACTCGTTGCTTACGATGCCATCTCTCGTAATGAGAGTTGTGGAGGTCACTTCCGTGAGGAGTACCAAACACCTGAGGGAGAGGCAAAACGCGACGATGAAAACTATTTCTATGTAGGTTGTTGGAAGTACCAGAATAATGATGAAACCGCTCCCGAGCTGCTCAAAGAACCGCTCGAGTACGAGGCCATCAAGGTACAGACACGTAATTATAAGAATTAAATTGATGAGTTGACGAGTTAACAAGCTGACGAGTAGACAAGATGATAGTGAATTCGTGAGGTTCTTCTCATAGCTAATATGTAATCCGAATTGGATATGAAATCTACGCACAAAGACTTGATTGTTTGGCAAAAGAGCATCATTCTTGTGAAAAGGATTTATCAAGTAACGAGATGTTTTCCACATGAAGAACTCATGGGAATCTCCTCTCAAATGCGAAGAGCTGCAATTTCAATACCTTCGAATATCGCCGAAGGTTATGGCAGAGGAACAACAAAAGAGTTGTTACATTTCTTATATATAGCTTTGGGTTCAGCTTCTGAATTGGATACTCAAATTATTCTCTGTAAAGAGTTGGGCTTTATTATTGATTTGGAGGCTTACCAAGAACTCTATCAATTAAA
>URFI01000199.1 GCA_900547085.1 uncultured Prevotella sp. | reverse complement strand
TTGAACTGTAATTACTTTGAACATTGAACTTTGAACATTGAACTTTGAACATTGAACTTTATTTACTTTGAACAGGTTTTACGTTGTAATGTAAACTATGTACTGTGAGCGATGAACTGTGAACGATGCATTGTATACCCATGACCAAAACTAGTGTAACTATAAAGTTCAAAGTTCAAATCTCAATGTTCAAAGTAAACACAGTTCAATGTTCAATGTTCAAAGTTCAATGTTTTCGATTGTTTGGCAGATATCAGCCGTGATTCTTTCTAATTCGCCCAAACCGTTGATGTGATGATGAATACCCTCTTCTTTATACCATTCAATCAAAGGAGCGGTTTGAGAGTGATAAACATTCAAACGTTTCTTGATGGTTTCCTCGTTATCATCGGTACGGCCGCTCTCCTGTCCGCGGAGAATGAGGCGCTTCATCAGTTCATCTTCAGGCACATCCAATTCAATCATTGCTGCTACACAGTGACCGCGGTCGGCCAACATCTGCTTCAAAGCTTCGGCTTGAGGGATGGTACGTGGGAAACCGTCAAAGATGACTCCCTTGTGATCCTTGCCGAAACTATCGTACACACTGGCCAGGATGTCAATCATGAGTTCGTCGGGAATCAACTGTCCCTTGTCAATATATCCCTTGGCAGTCTTGCCCAGTTCCGTACCGTTCTTGATTTCACTGCGCAACACGTCACCCGTGGAGATGTGTCCCAAACCATATTTTGCAATCAACCGATCGCTCTGGGTGCCCTTTCCTGATCCTGGCGCACCAAATATTACAATATTTTTCATTCTTCTACTAATGTATAAATGTCTCTTAAGTTTCTTCCTTGTTGTTCGTAATCAAGTCCATAACCCACGATGAAGTCGTTTGGAATCTCCATGGCCACATATTTGATGTCCAAAGGAACGCTCAACTTGCCCGGCTTCAGCAGCAAAGTACAGATATCTATCGATGCTGGACTGCGCGTGCCTAACGTCTCAATCATACGCCGCATCGTAGCCCCCGTATCGACAATATCCTCGACAATGACCACATGTCGGTTGGTGATATCCTCATTGAGACCTATCACTTCCTTAATGACACCCGTGGAGGCGATGCCCTGATACGAAGCCAATTTGACAAACGATATCTCACTGGGAATCGTGATGTATCGCATCAGGTCGGCCGCAAACACGAAAGAGCCGTTCAACACGGCGAGAAACAGCGGCTCTTTGCCTGCCAAGTCGGTATTGATTTGCTCGGCAACCGCCTTCACCCGCTCCAAGATATCAGCTTCCGGGATGAACGTTCTGAACGTTTTGTCCTTGATCGTTACTTTACTCATGGAATCTAAATTTGATGATTATCAATGGCAAAGTTACGAAAAATATCATAAACATGCGACAACACGCCGATGAAAGTAACAGGACGGAGATAAAAACCGGCTAAGATTAAAACAGAACTGAATGTCCATAAACACATCATCAAGATGTAATAACCAGCATTTAAATGTCTCTCATAGATGCTTGTGAAATGAGAATAGAGATAAATTAACAAAAAAACACTACCTACCTATAGGTATTCAAAATAAAAAATGTATCTTTGCATGGTTAAAAGTAGGTATCTACCAAGACTATTATACAACAACATTATTGAATACTTAAAAGTTAAAATCTATGGCTTACGTAATTGGAAACGACTGTATCGCATGCGGTACATGTATCGATGAGTGCCCAGTAGGCGCCATCTCTGAAGGCGACATTTATTCTATTGATCCTGAAGCTTGCACAGAGTGCGGAACTTGTGCAGAGGTATGCCCAAATGAGGCTATCTACCTTCCGGAGTAAAGATATGGAATGAACGAAAGTTACGACCTGGGGACGTGTGAAAAATGAATCGTAACGAAGATTGAAACGCTCACCGGGTTTGATGGTATAAGAGACTGTTTTGCGTGTCAAAACAGCCTCTTATTATTTGATATTCGCTGTACTAGGTCTGCATCATGAATAAACTAATGTTGGATGCTTACCAAATAACCTTAATTTGCTGCCAGACACATAAGGATTATTTGTATTGTCAAAGGCGGAAATATTGGATGATTACAATGAACAAATAATGAAGCAAACAAAAACAGAAAGAGGATGAAATATGATTTCATCCTCTTCAACTTTTATGTTTGTAATAATTATTTCATGCCCAAAGCTTGTTTGGCTGTTTCGTTCTCGGGATCCAACTCTAAGACTTTCTTCCAATAGCCGTCAGCTGTAGTTTTGTCTTCCTTAAGCAAATAATAGTAGCCCAGGTATCTGTAGGCCTCGATTAAACGAGTATTGTCCACATTATCACGATCTGTCTTCTGGCTCAGAGAATTAGCTAAAGCCTCATAGAATGGTTTGGCCAATCCTTCCTTGGTTTCGGGATCCAGATTAGAATTTACACGTGCACGCAAGAAATTAGCGAAATCGATGTTGGCTGGGAATTTCTCACCCAACTGCTTGTACACCTCATCAGCTTTCAGATATGTAGCTTTCTGCTCTTCACCTGTCTGGCTGGCTGCCATGGTCGTGTAGATTGATCCCAGTCCTGCCAAATCTGTTGCAGTAGGTTCTTTGACATTAATCAGATATTCTTCGTAATAAGTAATGGCATTGGCATAGTCGCCCTTAGCCAAATAAGCATCAGAGAGACTTTTCTTGTTGCTGTTTGCCAAATCCTTATTATCAGCATTGGCGCTCATAGCTTTCTTGAACATATCAATGGCGTTGTCATTCTGCTTATTGGCTAGATATGCCTGACCATAGTATGTATAGTCGTATCCAGAAATCTTCGCACTATCAGAAGCGTTGAAAAGGCGGTCAGCATATTTTAGAGCCTCTTCGACTTTACCTTCATCTGTGTAGTTATAGAATGCCAGACGGTTCCAAGCTGCGTTGCGTGGATTCTTATTGAGTCCATAAAGCGCCATATCCAAACTCTTCTGACGCTTCTGCGAGAGGTAACCTGCCATGGCATAATTGGTAATATCTACATCTTCGAGCTTGCTCTTGTCTACTTTCTCGTACGCTTGCATACTCTTGTCAAGCATATTGGAGTTGTAATATATTCGGCCAGCGAGCGCATCAACCGCTATATCTGGACGCTGTGCACGAAGCTCATTGAGATTTGCTACAGCCTCTTCGGGGCTACGACCACGGAGGATATTGGCATACTTGAAGTAGGCATCTGGGTTTTTGGGATCAAAATATTTTGCCTGCTGATACCATCCTGCTGCGGCACCGCCATCGTCTTTGGCTACTTCAACATCACCAGCCAAAATGTAAGCAGGAGCATATTTCTTATCACGAGCCATGGCCAATTCAGCATACTTCATTGCCAATTCCGTATTTTTCTGATCCAAAAACGCATGGCCAATACCCACTAATACTGCTGGATTCTTTTTGTTTGCTTTCACAATATCCTTCAATGCCTTTTCAACAGCATCAGGACTTGTTGACTTAATAATCTGAGTCGCTTGTGTGATGGCTACATCGTTTTGAGCCATTGATGGAGCTGAAAATCCTAGTAACAAGGCTCCAATCAGTAAATATTTAATTGCTTTCATAATCTTGTACCGTTGTTAGTTTTTTGATTAATCAATGATTTTCTCGTTCTGTTTATAACTTTTACGTTGTCAAAAGTACAGTTTTATTCTGAAACTCGTACGTTTCGTATAGTTAAATTTCCATAAGCGGGCAGCAATCCTGACCTCAGAATTATTTTTTGGCCCTTGTCTTGCGAGATAATAAAATTGGAAAATCCTGTGGGTAGACCCATGTGAGTATCATTCAATAGAATGTATAAAGTACGCACCAAGGGGTAATTGGC
>URFI01000198.1 GCA_900547085.1 uncultured Prevotella sp. | reverse complement strand
AAGACTGTTCCTAAAACAGTAACGGTCATGGCTCTGTTTTCCACTACAAATGGTTTGGCCTTGTCTTTCTCCACTTCAAAATAACCTTCTCCTTTGAGTGATACCCTTCGAATGTTATCATCAAAAGTTACCGGATAGGTTAGAGACGAGTTGTGATTGAGCCATACTCTGCTGCCGTCGGGGAGCTGTATCTGTTTGGTTGTCTTGCCATCAGTCGAGGCAGTCATATATTGTGTCGCCGATTTGAATCCATGAATATACCATAGCGATCCCGCACCAGCTAAAACGGTTATGAGTATGATAGCCGCATAGCGCATCCACGTGCGTAACCTGGTTGAACTGGCACTGGTCAAAGGGGCAGAGCAGACACGATGGACGTGTTTCAGGGATGCTTCTATTTGGCTTTGCGACATGGCGTCGCACTGCAGTTGTTGATAGATGCGTTCCATCTCAAACAAAAGGTCAGCATTTTGTTGATCTTTGGCCATCCATTCGTACACTTGAATCAACTCGTCTTCTGTGCACTGACCCAATATGAAGTGGATAATGGTATTTTCACTTATTTCGCTCATGAAAGATATCTTTTACATGTATAACAAGTTTGTCATAAAAAATACTTAATCCAAATGTGAAATACTACAAACAATGGGGCTATTTTATATAGTTTTTTCCTTAGGGTCTTCAAGGCTAAATACATGTGTGCCTCCACCGTGCGAACAGAGGTGCCGGTGAGTTCTGCTATTTCGACATTGTGTAGACCTTGAATGTAACTAAGCTTGAAGACCTCGCGGCATTTTATTGGAAGCTCGTTGATGGCTGTATGAAGTATTTGCCGCAGTTCATCGTTCTCCAAATCTGATTCTGGATTTCGCACATGACCTTGAAGGAACTCTATACGCTGGGAGTTGATTTCTTCCATCAACTGGATGTAGCCTAAGGACATCTTTCTGCGTTTCAACACGTTTATAGAACGTGTGTATACCGATCGGTAAAGCATAGACTGTACCCTGTCGCCAAACTCTATCGCAGAGCGACGTTGCCAAAGATCTGTAAAAACATCCTCGACAACGTCCTGGGCATCTTCATCATTGCCAACCATTCCTTTTGCATAGAAAAACAATTTGGCGTATGTTTTCCTAAACAAGCTGTCGTAAACGGAATGTAGATCTTGCTGCATGAAACATTTTGAATAAAAAGCCATTGCAAATGTAGGTAAAAGCACCGACAATTACAAATAATTCAAATAAATCTCAGGTTTTCATATTATTATTTTCTTTTTTTTTTCATCGTACACAAAAAAGCGTTATATTTGCAAAGTTAACAAAACTATTTACTAACAAAACAAATTGCCATGAAGGTTCATGAATATCAGGCGAAAGCCTTGTTTGCACAGTACCATTTGCCAGTAGACAAGAGTGTATTGTGTCGGACGGTCGATGAGGCCGTATCAGCTTACCAATCCTTAGGATCAGAGCGTGCAGTTGTAAAGGCCCAAGTGCATACGGGTGGTCGTGGAAAGGCTGGCGGCGTGAAAGTTGCTAAAGGAGAAGAACAACTTAGAGAATATGCTTCTCAAATTTTAGGTATGGATATCAAAGGCTTTACCGTCGATCGTATCTTGGTAGGCGAGGCTATTGATATCGCGTCAGAGTATTATGTAAGTATTGTCATCGACCGAA
The DNA here is from genome assembly GCA_900547085.1 of uncultured Prevotella sp. Classification (GTDB taxonomy): domain Bacteria; phylum Bacteroidota; class Bacteroidia; order Bacteroidales; family Bacteroidaceae; genus Prevotella. The sequence continues at coordinate 2,183 of URFI01000198.1, read as the reverse complement.
AAGTAAAGTCTGCCATTCTGATGTTAAGTCGTGAGGGTGGTATGGACATCGAGTCGGTTGCTAAAAATACACCCGAAAAAATCCATAAGATACCAATTGATCCGCTCATTGGCATGCCCGATTATCTCGCAAGAGAGGCTGCTTTTTGTCTTTTCGATGACAAAGCGTTAGTGAAGCAGGCCGTTCCAGTTTTCCAAAACCTGTACCGTCTCTTCAAAGAGAAAGACGCTTCGTTGGCAGAAATCAATCCATTAGTAGTGACCAAGAGTGGAGAGGTGAAGGCGATTGATGCCAAGATGACTTTCGACAACAATGCCTTGTATCGTCATCCTGATGTTTTCGAACTCTTTGAGCCAACGGCAGAAGAGCGCAAGGAGCAAGATGCCAAAGACAAAGGGTTTAGTTATGTCAACCTGGGTGGTGAGATTGGATGCATGGTGAACGGTGCCGGACTGGCCATGGCAACCATGGATATGATTAAGCTGTATGGCGGTAACCCTGCCAATTTCTTGGATATTGGCGGTAGTTCTAATCCTACGAAGATTGTCGAGGCGATGAAACTGTTGCTCAGTGACAGTCATGTACGGGTGGTTCTCATCAATATCTTTGGCGGTATTACGCGTTGCGACGACGTAGCCAAGGGATTAATCGAAGCGTTTAAGATGCTCGATACCGACATGCCAATCGTTATCCGACTCACTGGTACCAACGAGGCGGAGGGTCGCGAGCTGTTGAAAGGAACCAAGTTCCATGTGGCTAAGACCATGAGCGAGGCTGGTAAAAAGGCCGTAGAGCTGGCTCAACAGTGCATGAACAAATAAGATATCTAACCATGTTAAATCTATAAAGCGATGAGTATATTAATTAATCACGATACAAAGTTAATTGTTCAAGGAATTACGGGACGCGATGGCAGTTTCCATGCCACGAAAATGAAGGAGTACGGAACCAATGTGGTAGGTGGAACTTCGCCTGGCAAGGCTGGACAAGAGGTTGCAGGGATTCCTGTTTTTAATACGGTAAAAGATGCAGTGAAAGCTACGGGTGCCAACACTTCGGTGATTTTTGTGCCAGCAGCTTTTGCCAAAGATGCCATGCTCGAGGCTGCTGATGCCGGCATTCAGTTGATTATTTGTATTACAGAGGGCGTACCAACGCTGGATGTCGTAGCGGCTTATCGTTACATCTCCGACAAAGGAGCCAAGTTGATAGGTCCTAACTGCCCGGGATTGATTTCTCCTGAAGAAAGTATGGTGGGCATTATGCCAACCAATATCTTTAAGAAGGGACACACGGGTGTGATTAGTCGTAGTGGAACATTGACCTATCAGGTGGTTGCCGACCTCACTGCTGCTGGTTTTGGACAGTCTACCGCAGTGGGTGTAGGCGGTGATCCCATCGTGGGTTTGTATTTCCAAGACTTGTTGGAGATGTTCCAAAACGACCCAGAGACAGACAGTATCGCCCTTATCGGTGAGATTGGTGGCGACGCAGAAGAGCGTGCAGCCGACTATATCAAACAGCATGTAACCAAACCCGTGGTGGCTTTCATCTCTGGACGCGAGGCTCCGAAGGGCAAACAAATGGGACATGCGGGTGCCATTATTTCCAGTGGCTCGGGAACGGCTGCCGAGAAGATAGCCGCTTTTGAAGCTGCAGGCGTGCCAGTGGCTCGCGAAACCTGCGAAATCCCAGCCTTGTTGAAAGAGCGTATGTAACAGCTGTAAATATCTGATAATGAGTAGGATAAGCTAACGTGTAACGCTTGACTTTCCTACTCATTCCTGATGTTGAAACAAAAGCATAGAGTTAAGCCCCTTAAAGCATGTAGATTACACGCTAATCTGCATGCTTTAAGGGGTTTAATGCAATGAGTTTGTTTGGAGAGGGAGAGTGGGGGAGTTTTTACCCAAAAACGCTTGACAGATTTTGCTGTTTGCTCTATGTTACCTGTCAATAAATGATTAATTTTGTCATCGAAATTTGTATTCTCGAAATCATCATCATTATATTGTTTTCTATCTAACTATTTTATTGATATGAAATCTCGCTTCCTGTTTATTTGCAGCATGTTCGTGATATTCACGCTTCATTTATATGCTCAAAATTCATTACTCTTCAAAGAAGACATGATGTACACTGTAAGCATCCAACTTTAGCCGCCTTTGTGTGGGCTTCCAGCT
>URFI01000197.1 GCA_900547085.1 uncultured Prevotella sp. | reverse complement strand
ACGTATATGAGCACGTATGGTCAATTGAGGTTCTGTCGTGGCAACAGACTGTTTATAGCGCACTTCCAACTTGCTGGTCATGCCAGTGGTTTGTAGTTTTCGGATGACCACCCACCCCGCTATCTCGTCGATGAGCGTACTAAGAATGCCCCCATGGATAGTTCCTACCCACCCTTGGTCATGTGTTTGTGGATTCCAAAAGGAGATGATGTCGTCGCCATCCTCATAAAACTCCATCTTCAACCCCATCTCATTGTCTGGACAACAGCCATAACAATTGTACTTTTCCACTCCTATCCAAGGATTCTTAATTTTTCTCATGTTACTATATTCTATCAAGTCTGACTATTTATCTCATGGTAATCAACCCATGAGCGCCCCATCTGTGGGAACTCATCTTTATTCAATAGCGTGCCATCGCTCACACTCAGAAACTCATCTTGAAGCTAAACCTCACTCCGTTCTTTTTAGCATAGGGATGTCCATTGTAATTGATACGGTGAATGAAGTCTACCCCAAAGAAGTTGAAAATGTTGTGTACGCCAGCTACAATCTCCATATAGGGCACATTCTTGTCCATGACATACGCCCCTTCTGGGAAGGCAAACAGCATATTATCGGCCTGGTTGCGCTGCAAAAAGGGATTATTTTTGTCTGTCAAGTCGCCAAACATGCCCTTAAAAGCTACATATTCACGCCACTTCAGCCGCCTGATGAGAGGGATACGATTCAACAGCTTACCATTCAGGTCCCATGACAAAGACCAGAACGCATATCGGTCTGTCAGAAATTCCATGTTGCGCATCATGGAGAATGTCTCTGGGTGTTCAAAGTAGGAAAGGTTCACCGGTGGCATAATCAACAAGGGGAAAGGCACCTTGTCCCACTGTGCACCCAGGTTGACATATCCATTCAGGTAACCCCAGCTGCCCAGCCATTGCCGCTTGTAAAACCCTACTTCCGTAAAATTCATCGTATATTGTCCACCCAGGAAGTTTTTCAATCCCATGGTATGGCTTACTTTGAATTCAGGACTATCCAAGTTGATGGGCACTCTTTTCTGTTTGGTGTTCATGAATGTCTGTCCTGGGCAGTAGCGAAAGCCAAGTTGCAGCTCAGTGGTTCTTATCTTAAAAATTTCCTGACGATCACTCATGCGCACGAAATGCAAGTCACCTGCCACCTCGTTACTCTCGGCTTTGACAGAGGTGTTGACACTGAATCCCCAAACTGTTTCATAAATAAACGACAACTTCTGACGGTTGTAGAAGTACATCTGCTCCACTTTCTGCGTCTTAATGGCCATAAAGGCGTTGTCTTTATTGTGTAGCAAGAACTTATCGGCCGGTGACATCACGTCATAAGCGGTCTCAAAGACCAGATTACGTTGCGGAAACTCAAACGGCGAGTTCTTCTTTTTGTTCAAGGCATAGGTCACCTCTGTACCATAATAGGTTTTCTGCGACCGTGTTCCGTATGCCAAATAGCCTTTCCAAAACAGATGCGGATTGAGTGCAGCCATCGTTCTACCACTGAGTCGGAAACGCAAGCCGTCCACAAAGTTGCTCGATACAAGCGTGTTGACGGGTCCAAAGTCGAACTTGCTCTTGCGTTGGCTGCTGCCTGTCTCCACATAATTTTCCACAAGTGCTTTGATGCCCACCAACAACCATTTGAAGTTTTTCGATTGTTCCATACGATGCACGAAAGCATCCATAGACGATTCACCCTTCGTCAACTCCACCGCACGATATCGATTCCAGAAATCCTCATCCCGAACCATGGCATCGGCCTCGTGCCGCACCTTGGCCCTTCCTTTGAATAGCTTATTGGGCAATTCGTCAAAAGCATAGTCGCTCATGCGGGTATTGCGCACAACCAGTGCTTTCGATAGGAAACTCGTCAGTGACAGTTCTGCCCACATATCATCCCTGGTCAGCACCCACTCGCCGTTATCAAGCTTGGTGTATTCTTGGTCTACATGCAGTTCATCAACAAAGTTCACATCACTTTTCTTCGGCATGGTCAACTTACATTTCTTCACATGCAACGTCGAATCGGCCAAGACATACAGTTCTCCGCGGAATCCAAAGTCTTGCTGGTTGTTGGGAATAAACTGTAGATGATAGCACAAGTCACGATCTACATAGACCGTGTCTTCGATGTAATAGCGATAAAAGGAGATGGCCGTACGCCCGATGGGACTCACGAAAGAATTTTGAAGCAGTCGAACATAGTCGTCATAGATGTCGATATTCGTAAAAACATCCTTCATGATCACATTCAAGGCTTCACCCGTTTGCAACATCTTATTAACGCCCTGACTTTGTTGTCCCTTGATGATGCTTTTCTCCGACTTCGGGTTTTTGCGGTAGATGTGCTGCGTTACCGTTTCGTCTACAGATACTGGGAGAACCAACTTATTGTTATAGCTGCTGGTTTCAATCTGGTCCAACATCCACTGCGACTTGCTCAGCCTGCCACTTTCCAAATCATCTGGCTTGATGTCACTCAAAGACAACGTAAGCTTTTGATACTTGTTATACTGGTAGTAAGGATGATTATCCAGATGATTTTTCTTCTTGGCTGCAATCACCCGCCGCATCAGTTCCACGGCAGGATTGTTTTTGCGTGAATAGCGACCACGTTTACTCTTTACCACCACCTCATTCAAGCGTTTGGCATCTTCCTTTAAAACAATGTTCAGATGTGGCTTTGTACTGGCATCTACCCTAATAGACTGCTGTTTAAAACCCACTGAACTGATTGTCATCACCCATCCCTCATGCCGGGCAATGCTGAATTTACCTTCTATGTCGCTGACAACAGCAACATGATGGCCTTTATACATCACGCTAGCGTATGGAATGGCATACCCATCCTCATCTACTATCACACCCGTAATCTGCGCATGAGCTACACAGACAAAAGTCATGATGATAAACAGAAAACTAAAAAATCTCTTCACCTTATTATATATAGGGTCACCTGCCGGTGCAAGTGACATCTTGTCGATATTGTAATTTCATTTAAACCCTGAGGTAGGTCATCCCCTATGGACGGTCAGGGGCGATTTCTCTCTATCATGCAAAGATATACATAATCTTAGAATTTTAAAGAAAACTCTTTGGATATTAATATTTTTTCTATTAATTTTGCACCTACTTATGGAGCGTCCGCCGCTGTTAGCAGTTATTATTGGCACCGGTTTCGGAAGCGGATTCTGGCCATGGGGGCCAGGAACTGCAGGTGCTTTTCTTGCCACAATCCTGTGGCTGGCAATGGCGGTTACATTCAGTCCCACCACCTTATTTTTCATCACACTTGCCCTCATCGTTTTATTTACCGCTGTTGGCACCTGGGCTGCCAACGAGTTGGAACCATTTTGGGGTGAAGATCCCAAGCGAGTGGTCATTGACGAGATGATTGGTATGTGGATGCCGCTGCTGGCTGTACCTGTACAAAATGGCTGGTACATAGTAGCATCCTTCGTCCTCTTCAGATTCTTTGACATCATGAAGCCATTGGGTATTAGAACGTTGGACCGTCGTCACGGTGGGTTCTGGGTGATGGCAGACGACCTGTTGGCTGGCGTTTATAGTCTCATTATCATCCTTTTCACACAATGGGCTATATAAAAAATGCAGTCATTACCTTCGGCAAAGCGCAGATATCGGCTTGGATAGCATCATTCGTCGACTTTGCCGTCACCATCATCTTGGCGCAATTTGCTGAATTATGGTACGGTTATTCCACCTTTATCGGCGCCCTCATGGGAGGAATCACCAACTGCATCATCAATTACAAATGGGTGTTTCATCCCGACTCTATCAATAAGCGTCACGTAGCAGCACGGTATATGATAGTGTGGACGGGAAGCATTTTGCTCAACACCTTTGGC
>URFI01000196.1 GCA_900547085.1 uncultured Prevotella sp. | reverse complement strand
TATCACTCACAAATTTTCGTGTTTTCTGTTTATTTCGTTGTTGATTTCTTCTACGTTGTTTACAACAACAAAATATACCATCTTTAAATGAAAGAGCCGTCCTATTATACCACAATATTGACATTCTAAATTATTGCTGAACAATCGCGAAAAGCTACCTTCGCCTCCTAAAAACAAAGAAAAGTATGGCAGATGCCTTACATCCACCATACTTTCCTCGTTAATTTGACCGCAATTACAGCAGGGCCTTGAACTTCTCATCGAGCGTTGCCTTTGAGGCTGCCCCGACGAATTTGTCTACCAGCTCTCCTCCCTTGAAGAAGAGGATAGTAGGGATGTTGCGTACGCCAAACTGCATAGCGATGTCGTCATTCTCTTCAACGTCACACTTACCTACGACGATTTTTCCATCATAGTCGTTTGCCAACTCAGAGATGACAGGCCCTACCATGCGACAGGGTCCGCACCATGTTGCCCATAAATCCACTACCAATGGCAGATCGCCATTCTTGTAACTCTCGAAATTCTCGCTTGTGATTTTTACTTCCATCTTTTATTTGATTTTTATATGGGCGGTTCTATAATTACCGCCGTAAAGTTTTAGTATGTTGGACAATTTACGTTTTGTCATCTTGCGGTTTTTATTAGGTGGGACTATGTGGGACTATGCAAGACTATGTAAGACTATGTTTTATATAAAACAATCTCGCAATCTGACAAAGCTAATTTATAGAACCGCCCATATTTATTTGTGACAAAGATAAATGATTATCCTGAATCATGCAAGCATCGTGCCCAATTAATTCACCAGATAATTCATATTGGGGTTTCCTTCGATATATCTGATCAGGTCATGATTCAAACTGATTTGCTGAAGCCCTGAATGAAGCAAGATACTGGTTTGATGTTTCTTGTCCACTACCTGGAAGCACAGCTGGGTGTTGCCCTTCGAATCTTGCAGCATCGACACGATGTCGTTCACCACCACTTCATCAATGGCCTCGCTGTCCACAACAATGGTCAGCCTGTGTATCTGCTTGTCTCTTACCGTTTGCAGGTACTGAACATCGTTGATGCGGAAGTCGTAGTAGTTGCTGTCCCGGTATCGCTGCGAACACTTGCCGGTAAGATAAATGGTGCTGCCCACTACCATCATTCCTTTCCACTTTCCCCATTCCTCACCAAAGAAGGCTATCTCGCCTGTTCCACTAAAATCTTCTATTGTCACGAAGCCACAAGGCTTTCCGGTTCTCGTAAATTTGTCCTTCACCTCAGTAATCATTCCAGCGAAAACCACATCTGCCTTTTTGGCCAACTCGGCCTTGTCGCCCAGTTCGGTGCACGATGTATTACACATGCTCTTCAACACGATGCTGAACTCGTCCAGCGGATGGGCCGAAAGATAGATTCCCACCAAATCATGCTCGCGATTCAGTTTCTCAATGTTGCTCCACAACTCTGGTTTAGGAATGGGTGGTGTGGCTATCTCTACGGCATCTACGCCGCCAAACAGCGAATGTTCTATTTCTGATTTCTTGTTCTGATAGAGCTGTCCATAGCGCACCAGCGTGTCAATAAATAGTTCGCCTTTGCTGTTGGCGGTGAAGTAGCTCTCTCGCGGAATGCCAAAGCTGTCGAATCCACCACTGAGCGCCAAACTTTCGAAGGCCTTGCGGTTGACTTGAGTAAAGTCCACTCGGTGGGCAAAATCGAAAATGTCTTGGTACAGTCCATGGGCCTCTCGTTCCTGGATGATGGCAGTTGCGGCGGCATCGCCCATGCCCTTGATGGCAGCAAGACCAAAGCGTATTTCCCCCTTGTGGTTCACACCAAACTTCTGATAGCTCTCGTTGACATCAGGCCCTAACGTGGCTATGCGCAGCGACTTGCATTCGTCCATCAACTTGGATATTTCCGTTATCTGGTCCTTGCGTCGACTCATGATGGCTGCCATGAACTCAGCAGGATAGTGAGCCTTGAGGTATGCTGTTTGAAAAGCCACCCACGAATAGCAGGCCGCATGCGACTTGTTGAAGGCATAGGATGCAAACTTCTCCCAGTCGGCCCATATCTTGTCCAGCACATTCTCATCATATCCGTTCTTCTTGCCGCCTTCGATAAACTTGGGTTTCATGGCATCTACTATCGCTTTTTTCTTCTTACCCATGGCCTTACGCAGGGCATCACTCTCACCACGCGTGAAATTGGCCAGCAAACGCGAGAGCAACATCACCTGCTCTTGATAAACGGTGATGCCGTATGTATCTTTCAAATACCGTTCCATCACCGGAATGGGATACGTAATCTCCTCCTCCCCTTTCTTACGAGCGATGAACGACGGGATGTTGTCCATGGGACCGGGGCGGTAGAGGGCGTTCATGGCGATGAGATCCTCAAACTTCGTTGGACTTAACTGGCGCAGATAGTTCTGCATGCCGGCCGACTCAAACTGGAACGTGCCGATGGTGCGCCCCTCTTGGTAAAGCTTGTAGGTCAATTCATCATCAATGGGAATCTTATCAAGGTCGATGTCTATGTTCTTCGTCAGCTTCACATTTTTTACCGCTTCCTTCAACTCAGACAGGGTTTTCAGCCCCAAGAAGTCCATCTTAATCAGTCCTGTTTCCTCAATCACATGCCCATCATACTGCGTACAGTTGGTCTTTTCGTCCTTAAAGTCGGGGTCATCCGCCGTTGACACGGGTACCCAGTCGCTGATGGGGTCGCGACAGATGATGAAACCACAGGCATGGATGCCCGTTCCCCGCACCGTTCCCTCCAGCATCTTGGCATACTTGATGGTGTTGCTCTCGCGTATGTCGGTAGATACTTCGGCCATTTGCAGCTCGGGTGTGCACTTGATGGCGTTGGTGAGGTTCATTTTCATCTTATCGGGAAGCCTGTCCGGAATGGCCTTGCACAATGCGTTCGATCGCTCCAGCGGCAGTTTTTCAACCCGCGCCACGTCCTTGATGGAGTTCTTGGTCGCCATACTGCCGTAGGTGATAATGTGCGCACAGTTCTCGTGGCCATACTTGTCCATCACCCATTTCAGCACCTTCCCCCGGCCATCGTCATCAAAGTCGGTGTCGATATCGGGCAGGGAGATACGGTCGGGATTCAAGAAACGCTCGAAAAGCAAGTCGTATTTCAGGGGATCAATCTTCGTAATGCCCAAGCAGTAGGCCACAACCGACCCGGCTGCCGATCCACGTCCCGGTCCCACCATCACGCCCAATTCCTCTCGGGCCGCACGAATGAAGTCGGATACTATCAAGAAATAACCCGGAAAACCCATGGTCTTCATCACATGAAGCTCAAAGCGTATGCGGTCGTCCACCTCCTTGGGCAGTGGGTCGCCATACAATGGCTTGGCACCCTCGTATGCAAGATGCTGCAAATAGTCGGCCTCAAATTTGATGCGATACATCTTCTCATAGCCACCCAGATGGTCTACCCGCTTCTGCGCGTCTTCCTCCGACATGGGATTTTCGCCATTCTCATCGGTGGTAAACTCACGAAGAAGGTCTTCCTCGGTAAACTTTTGTTTCCAATCCTCTTCCTTTCCAAACGATTCGGGGATGGGGAAGTTAGGCATGATGGGGTCGTGGTTGATGGAATAGGTTTCCACCTTATTAAGAATCTCGATGGTATTCGCCATCGTTTCTGGCACATCGCTGAAGATGCTGTTCATCTCTTCGCGGGTCTTAAACCACTCTTGCTTGGAATAGAGCATGCGCGTGGGGTCGTCTTTCCCCGTAGAGAGACACAGCAGGTGATCGTGAGCCTCGGCGTTCTCTTTGTCTACAAAGTGAACGTCATTGGTGCACACCACCTTAACGCCGTACTCCTTAGCCAGGTTGAAAATCACCTGATTGGCGCGCTGCTGCATGGGATAGGCCTCACGGTTGGCCCGAATGGAGGGGTCTTTCACCTCGTGGCGTTGTATCTCCAG
>URFI01000195.1 GCA_900547085.1 uncultured Prevotella sp. | reverse complement strand
TGTTTCTTATCGTCCACAGTGTCAATAAGTTACGCGAAAAATCTATTTCTTCTATCCTCTTTTTATTGATTTTTCGGTCGAATAACAGCTCTTTTGCTGTACAAATGCAATGCTTTTGGCCTTCAAAAGCATGACTGTAGGCTGCCAAAGTGATACATATTGCAGTGTAAACTCAATGCGATAACGCAGGCATGCCCTTGTTGAGCGTGTTGAACACGGTCATTTTGCTTGTTTTTCTCGCTTGTTTTTTCTATTTCATGAAAAACCAAATGCAGTTTTTTTGTCATTTTATTTAACAAGAGGGGAAAGCCTCCCCCGACCCCTCCGAAGGAGGGGAGAGATGAGCAGGAGGACTAATCAACTTGTTTACTCGTCAGCTTGTCAACTCGTCAACTAATAATTTTTATCGTTAAAGTATGTAAAAAAAACAAAATATCAATATTCTTTATTATTTTTGCATGGTCGTTTTCAATCAACATGCGCCTGATATTGGAGCGTGAAGCAATGACCTTGAAATGTTAAATTCTTTACTAAATAAACACCGTATGAAGAGATTATTTGTTGCATTTATTTGCATTGTTGCTTGTTGCATGTCAACAAACGCCAAAATTAAGACCGACTTTGGAACTTATGCGTTCGGTGCTTCGGGCCTCTATGGAACAAGTGGAGATTACAACCATGGTGGTGCCGGATTGACCTTGCAAAAGTTTTATGGTGATGAGTTCCGTGCCAGCGTCTTTGTCAACTATTTTTTCAAGCAAAACAACGCCAGTTTTATTGAGTTTGGCACCGACTTCAACTATGTGTTTCCGTTGACGCCCAAGCTGGGCATTTATCCTGTTTTAGGTTTGGGATATTCCATTATGAAGCTGAACAATGTGATAGAGAAGCCTGCGGGTGTCGACATCCTTCCTGATGACTATACGGACGATTCTGAAGGCAATCTCAATTTTGACCTCGGGGCGGGATGTGAGTATTATTTCACTCCATCTTTCAAAGGTTTTGCCGAGGCAAAATACCGGTACGTTAAAAACTACGATCGAACGTTGTTCCAAGTAGGAGTTGCTTACGTTTGGTAGACCACAAATTGACTATTAACTAAATATACAGATATGAGGAAATCACTGTTTGCCGTTATTGCCGCCGTATGCGTGGCGATGACCCTTGGTGGGTGTCAAATTTACGGACTGGTTAAAGACGCTACCGACAAGGAAGAAGGAAGGATTATCATGAAAGATGGTAAGGAGTATGTGGGACGTGTAGAGATGCCCAATGTCAACACCAAGCGTCTTACGATTGTGGTCAACGATGGGCAGAAGACCGTTGTGGAAGCTAAAGACATCGCCTCGCTTACCGTGTGGAAGAAGACGCATCCTGAGCGTAAGCACACGTTGAAGTATCTCCCATCAGAATTTCTGAGGAAAAAGATGCGTAAGCCATTGTGGATGGCAGTGACTGCAACTGGACCGTATGTGGAATTTTATACATGTAGCTTTAATTACTCCATTCCCTCGAGCGGATACCTGAAGATTACCAGCGTGCAGAACGGAAGCATTGAGCATCTGGCACTAAAGAAAGGAGGCAAAATGCCAAAGACGATTTCGGTCTCTGACATCAGCAAGCGACAGAAGCGCAAATGGTTGTTGGAATATCTCAATGACGATGCAGCCTTGGCGAAGAAGATAAACAACCAGGATGTCCGCCCGGATGATTTTGAAACTATTGCTGAAATTTACCATCCATAAATATCGGGGCATGTTGTGTCACAAGCGCTCACTATGCGCCTGCAAGAAATCATCAGCCAGCTTTCGCCTGTGGTGCGTTTGCTGGCTGGTCGTGATGATGAGCGCATGCCCATTGAAGGTTAAGGCGCAAATCATCCGAATAGAGCTTTCTGGTGGTCTGCAATACTTCCCCGGCATGACCAAAAAGATAGGGTGGGACTATAATCTCGCCGGTAGGTGTATGGTAACAGACAACTGGTTCGCGGCTGCCCTAATACATGGTGGCTTTAGTAGAGGACTATACCCGGGCGTTTATGCCAACGAGGCGACAAGTCTAAAGCACAATCGGGATGCTTCCTTCATGGGGGTGGGTGCAGGCTATCTTCACCCTGTGAACGATCATCTACATGCCTATGCGCAGTTGTTGGGAGGCTGGGGTGCCATTGAAACGACAGGTAATCCGAAACAAAAAATAGTGACGGAGGTGGAAGGACACGAGTTTAAAGGCTTCTCTGCGGCCAGCGTGCTGGGTATAGAGTATTACCTGCCGTCTTCTGGAATATGGGGTGCTGATGTCGTGATACACTATATTGACGGTCATGTCATGCCCTCCATCAACCTGAAGTACGGCATCAACTTCGATTTGTAGCGATGGTATGGGTCGCAACACGTTCATAATCATCTATTTCGTGCTTGTTTGTGTTCGTCTTTTGCCATGCCTGTATCTTCTTCTTTCAGTTCATGCTATTGCGATAGGTTGCGTGAGCTTAGGACCTTTTGTTTAGAAAAAGTAGGGTTGTGAAGAGTAGGTGAAACGGAAAATAACGTTAAACTGCGTTGCGGTCTTGCGTATTTGCCGTGAAAACATTATCTTTGCAACAGCTAAATAATATAGGTAGCGTGAAGATAATAGAAGTGCTGAGTGCCCTTGAACGATTCGCGCCTTTGCCCTTGCAAGCAGATTATGACAACGCTGGGTTGCAAGTTGGATTGACAGAGGCGGAACTATCAGGGGCTTTATTGTGTCTGGATGTGACGGAACAGGTTGTTGACGAGGCTGTTGCGCTGGGGTGTAACCTCATCGTGGCGCACCATCCGCTGATATTCCGCAGGCTGTCGTGCATCTCCGATCAAAACTATGTACAGCGAACGGTCATGAAGGCCATCCGTCACAACGTGGCCATTGTGGCGATGCACACCAACCTGGACAGTGCAAAAGATGGCGTGAACTACAAGATTGCCGAGAAGATGGGGTTGAAAAATCTATCGTTCATCGGCAAGACACAGCTGGTTGATGGCGTGGAAGGTGGTGAGGGTGTTGTCGGATCCTTAGCAGAAGCAATGGCTGCCGATGACTTCATCATGATGCTCAAACGCGAATTTGACGTGGAGTGCGTGCAGGCCAACCAGCTGTTGCGGCGACCCATCAAAACCGTTGCAATGTGTGGAGGGTCGGGTTCGTTTCTCTTGAAAGACGCATTGCAGGCTGGTGCCGATGCCTTTGTGACGGGCGAAATGGGCTATCACGAGTTCTTCGACATGGAGCAGCGCATTCAGCTGGCCGTGATAGGGCATTATCAGAGTGAGCAGTACACGACCGAGCTTTTGAAACAGATTATTGAGGAGCAGTGTCCCGGAGCTAAATGTCATCTGACTAAAATCAACACAAATCCAATCATCTACCTTTAATAGTGGGTTGAATCAATTAAAAATCAAATAGAACATGGCAAAGAAAGATCCTACAGATTTATCAGTAGAAGAGAAGTTGAAGGCGCTTTATCAGTTGCAAACCACCCTGTCGGGCATTGATGAGAAACGAGCCTTGCGCGGGGAACTGCCACTTGAGGTGCAGGACCTGGAGGACGAGATAGCTGGTCTGACCACTCGTATGGAGAAGATTAAGACCGAAATCGATGAGTTCAAGAAGGCGATCACCCAGAAGAAAGCAGACATTACAAGTGCCGAATCGAGCGTGGAGCGTTACAAGAAACAGCTTGACGAAGTAAAGAACAACCGCGAGTATGACACGCTGACCAAGGAAATTGAGTTCCAAAGTCTTGAGATTGAGCTTTGCAATAAGAAAATCAAGGAAGCCTTAATCAAGGTGGAAGAGAAAAATGCCGATTTGGCAGAGGCCGATGAGCTGATTAAGGATCGTACGGCAGCCTTGAAGGAGAAGAAGGAAGAGCTTGATGAAATCATGCAGGAGACGCGTGACGAAGAGGAAAAACT
>URFI01000194.1 GCA_900547085.1 uncultured Prevotella sp. | reverse complement strand
TACCCTTAGCACGGTACGGCGTGAGACGCTGTACTGGCAGATGTTGGAATAGAACTGGCTCTTTGCATTGAGCCATAGGTTGACACTGTTTACACACTCTTGCCAACGCTGCTTGAGCGTAGGCTGCTGCTCCACCTTGTTGGGAGCAAAGCTGATGATGATTTGTTGCATTTCCATTGATTTTATTTTGCATTGCCACGGAATCTGCCGTGGCGCAGAGGTACAGAAAAAGGCGGCTGCACATCCCGCTGCAAAATAAAATCAATGGTTCACCCGAAGGGCTACTTCAAAAGTTTTACGGAATGGCAAGCCGCCAATATCGATGTCTAACTAAGTTGCAATAAAAAAAAAGCCCGAGCCTTTCTATCTTGCCGAGCGTTTGACCGTCGCTCTCCGGAATGGTTACACCATTGATTTTGTTTTGCACTGGCAAAGGTAGAGTGTTTTTTTGAACGGTGCAAGTTTTTTATTGTATTTTTTGCGATAATAATTATATTATTCGCACATTTTCATTAGTTCATTTCTTGCTATATTAGCTGAAGTAAAAGCATTTTTCCCTTCAAAAACGAAAGTTGTGTTCTGTTCAAACTTTCCTTCTTGCCAAACAATGGTCATAAAAGCAAGTTCTTTTTTCTTTCTTTTCTGCCATAGAACGGAGAAGATTCCAGCAACTAAGAACCTACCTAATGTTACTCTACGTTCTATTTGTGATGCGTCTTCTATTTTTATATCCTTTATACTGTCAATGTTTATATCACCATTTTCAATATATTCTGGATAATATATTTCTTTTATTTGGATTCTGTAAAATTTAAGAGTATTCTCTTTTAATAATACATAGACCCTTCCTATGCTTTCGTTTAACTGCGGATGCCCAGCTACATACATTCCAACAGGTTTGAAATCATCATAAGATAACCCTTCTTGTTTAAGTTTCATCGTATTAGCTTTGATTTTTTTATTATCAATTTTAATTGAGATAACAAAAACAACGATAAATAGAACCAATATCCACCAGCCTAAAGGTGTAACATGGAAATCACCACTGTCATCAATTTCACAAGAAGTAAAAGTAGTGATTACGAAATATAAAAAAAATCCCTTTTTCATTTTAATATTATTTTTGAAAGTAAATTCTGTGCGTGTGTGAGCAACAATGCTCAAGCATTTGCTTCTCTTAATATTGCAAGCAATTCTTGCTCATTGATTACTTTTATCTCAACCCCTTGGCTTTGCAGGGTTGCTATCTTTTCCATTTTAGATGGTCCTGGCTTATCGCCTACAACAACGATTTCCGTTTTTTTAGAAATAGTTTTATTGATGTTAGCACCCAATTTTCTTAGTATTTCAGATATTTCCTGTCGGCTACTGAAATGCTGCAAATCACCTGTGAGAACCACCGTCCTTTTGAAGAATATCGTACCCTTATTTTCAACTTCATCTTCACTAAGTGGTTGTAATGTATCATGCTGAACGCTTTTACCTAAAAAGGCTTTTTTGGGGTTTTTCGGTTTCTCATGTGTCTCAGGCAATTTCACGCCATTGATAACAAGAACCATTTCGGCACATGCCGTTGCATCTGCCAAAGCATCGTGGTGGTTGGTGAAAGGGATATTAAATTTTTGACAACTGTCAACGAGATTATGACCTGTTAGCTCGTATGTATCAATTCCTCGGCACGGCACATGTTCAATGCCATAATAACTTATTTGTTTTCGCAACACATCCAAATCAAAAGCCAAACCGTGCGCAACAATGGTCTGACCTTTGAAGTAATTTTCTATTTTTTTCCAAAGTTCTACAAAGGTAGGTGCATCTTGCACCATCTCCATGCTAATTCCATTCACAAACGTGTTGATATTCTCACTGTTGTCAGGAATTGGTTTGATGAGTGAATAATACTTTTCAACAATCACATTATCTACTACACGAGCTATTCCAATGGCGCAAGCACTGGTTCTTTCACTTGTCATTGTTTCAAAGTCAAATGCTGTAAATGTTAGTTTTTCCATGAGATTAAAAATTTATATTACTTAGCAAAAGTACATACAAATGTTTAATCACGCAATTTTTTATTATCATATTTAGCACAATAATGATAACATAGATACTACGATGTTTCACGCGAGAAGAGACAAAGCGCATGCTCCATGGTGGGAAGCATGCGCTTGCGGTAAGGAGAGAAGCCTGTACGTTTATAGGAGTTCGCAGAAGTAGCCTACCTTTTCCTTGTCGATGCCGTCGTCGGAGACGTTGAGTTCTATTTTCTGGCAGATGAACCTCTTGTTGTCGAAGACGTAGATTTTTCTCGGGTCGGGCACATCGTCGGTGAGGAACTTGATGACGATGGTGTGGTGAGCGTCCACATGCACGTTGGAGCAGAAGTCGCCAAGGGTGGAGAAATTTCCCAATAGCAGATTTGGAATCTCGCTGATATGCAGGCTCAACGAAGCACTATCGTCAAATCCCGGTCCGGGATAATTGCGATACATACGACAGTCGGTGTAGGTGACAGGCGCACGGTATCTGAAATATTCCCCATCGTCGTTGCGGTTGTAGTCGAACATGCCAAAAAGAATCTTTCTATTCGACACCCCCTTTCCCTGAAACATAACGAACATGGCATCGGCGCCCTCGCCCTCATTGGACTCTTTGTCTATGCCTCCCTCTATGGCATTCTGAACGCTCAGGTAATAGTCGCCCTCGTCATCGACGCTCATGTCATTCAAGCTTGCCTCCTTCTCGTTGGTGGTAGACGGAATGTAATACGCCACTTTTGGGAATCCCTCGAACCTGATGCCAATCTTCTGCAGGACATCTTCCTCTTTGTAGAGCTTCTTCATGGTGACGGCTACTGGAGCGATGCACAGCTCCTCGTATTGGTCGCTCTTCTCGTTTCGCACAATGGGGTTGAAGAAGCCGCATGGCAGTACCTGTCCCACCTTTCGCTCGGGATCTGGATAAGATTCGTCTATCTCATCGGCATACACATAGTATAAATCTCCGATCTTCTGTATGGTTGTACGTTTTTCCCTGTCGCCCATCTTGTCGAACTCAACGAGTCCCTCTTTGACGGTGAACGCACTCAGCACGTCGGGTGATACCACCTCTCGCCACGATCTGCTTGCCGAGCCACCCAGTCTGAACCTCAGATTAGAGGTAAGCACGTTTTTGATGCCATCGTCATCATACTCTGTGGAGAACGTCTCCACATGTTGGTATGCCACGGACTCGTTTTTGAGCATCTCGTTGGCTGAGACGATTCTGACGCTTCGTTGCTGCTCATCGAAGAGGATAGTAGCGTTGAAGAGCTTTCGTATCTCCTCGATGAATTTGTAGACCGTCCAGTGGGGTAGGGCGTCCTTGATTCTTGGCGAGCGTGTGGCGTTGGCAATGAGGAGTCTGTTCCATGGTTCCTTATCGTAATCGTTCTGAAGCAGGGTGTAGCCCTCATTTTCGATGACCTTTCGCAGCACATACATCAGGTTGGGTTGCACGGCAATGTTGTACATAATCGCCCTTGTCCCACCTTTCCATGTTTTTCCGTTGAACCTCAATCTGCCGATGTCGATCACGCAGATTCCATTCGAGCAGGTGTCGTTCGTTTCATCCCATATCGGATTAAAAGCTGCAATACCCGGCTGTCCCACGAAGTTGCTTTTGGTGAGGTCGATGATGATGAATGCACTTCGCGCCAACTCAGTTTGTGTCGGTTCATCGAGCCCCAACCGTGCGTACGCCTCTTTGTCATATCCGTGCGTGATGGTGACGGGAGGGAAGTCAATTTCGTCGATGTAGTGGTTCTCGAAATTGGAGTTGTATTTGATACGGCTCTTTCCTCCAACGATTTGCACCTTGACGGTGTCGTTGGTGATGGCAGTGATGATGCCCTTACCTTGCATGACGAGTCGGTTGTCGACGTAGAGCAAGCATTGTTCGAAAGTGGTTGCCGTCTTCTTGACGTCGAGCCTGT
>URFI01000193.1 GCA_900547085.1 uncultured Prevotella sp. | reverse complement strand
GTTAGCCGTTCTTCCTGAAGCGTAAGTTGCTGTTTTCATGCCGAAGAATCCGCACAATCCGCTGAATAATCCACCAGTAAGGAATGCAAAGGGAACCCATGGGTTCTGCACTTTCAGCACGTACGCCATGAATGCAAATAACAGCGCTAATGCGATAAAGACATAACCAACAACCTTGTACTGTTGTTTAAGATAGGCCATGGCTCCTTTACGAACGTGTAGAGCAATTTCACGCATGCGTGGGGTACCTTCATCGGCCTTCATCATGTTACTAAAGAAATACCAGGCCATGGCCAGTGCAATAATTGATGCAACTGGTACAAGCCAGAAAACAATTGGAATGTTCATAGTTTTAAAGTGTTTTAAGTTAGTAGATTTGCAGCAAATGTAGTGAATAATTTTAAGTTTGCAAATATTTCTTACATATTTTCCCACCCTTGAAATAAGAAAATTTAGAAAGGCGAAATATGGGTTGTTCATCTGTCGGAATGTGATGTATCGAACAAGCGCAAAAGGGCTGAGCCAACATTTGTTTAATATTTTTCTCATTTTTAGCCCTTAAAATAGCCCTTCAGAAAGTGCAATCTAGAAGAAAACACTAGGCATGGAGGATGCACACAGGACGTCAAAGACGCTTTAAAATTGTGTTTTTGCTGCAATGTCAATGTGTTTTTCGCTGAATATGCATCATTTCGGTGGGCAAGTTGTAGCTTATTGCTCGCCAAAAGCATGTTAATTTCATGCTTAACTCAATGCTTTTGCCAGCAAAAGAGATGTTGATAGGTAGATAAAACCTACGGAAGATATGTAACCTGTTGTATATGAAATATATACAAAAGATGCTCATGCTTGCAGTATTTGCAGCATCCGGCATGTTTGTTTGCAAATATGCGAAATATGAACGCGTACGTTGTCAAAAAAAATCAGTAACGTTGGCAGTCATGATTTGGGTAGGACCAACGAGCATATCTTTTGATAGGCAGATGGCATTTAGATGGGGTTCTCAATGGATTAGTCCATCCAGTTGTACCAAGAATCGCTCATAGCGTTTTGATCGCTATTGCATGACAGGGGAGCGATTCATCATGTTCGGCTGACTGGTGGCTGATTTAAAAATTAAATGCCATACCGAATGAAAAACTGGGTTGGTGCATGGGAGTCCGACGTTTAAAGGTGTCTGTAAGATAAGTCCGTGTGCCATCCTGTGATTCTTGAACACGGTTTCTCAGTTCATAGGTGTATTCAGGTTCAGCGTAGTCATAATTAAGATTTGTCTTGAACGACATGCCATGCTTGTAGGCCCACGTCAAGGAGAGCCCCGTGCTGTATAGGGGCGTTTTGTTCGACTTAATCGTTAAAAACTTACCATCATGGATGCCTTGTCCATCGCCCAAGTTGTCTAACCATTTGGTCAGCTCTTCCTTTTCTTCAGGATTCTTAAAATATTGTTTGTCATTTGTGGAAATTGGGATGAGTGCATTGCGTAGCCCCTCAACGTCAACATTGGTGATTGCATCGATGTCATAGTCAGTCGTGTGTCTTCTACCAATCAGCACCTTGCTGCCTAAGCGCAATCGGCTGGTAAGCGGATAAGAGAAATAGACACCCGCACTGAAATCGAACATGCCTACATGATTGGATTCCAGTCCTACGAAGTTCACGAATCTCTCTTTTAAATCACTTTGCAGTCCATGTGCGTACATATTATATTTGAACCCATGCGACAAATCAACGGTAGCAGTAACAGGCATAGTCGTTACGCGAAGTCTTCCGCCTATTCCGATGTAATCATTCAAGAAATAAGCACTCTCAACCGCTACGCCTATGCTGGCACCCAAGTTCAGTTTCAAGCCTAAAGGATGGCTCGAGCCTTGCGTGCTGCCAGGAGCATAGGGTTGCATGTTTTCATCATAGTGGTCGTATACTTCTGGTGCTTTGAAGCGTTGCATCCTGGCAGCCATGTCTATGTTGATGGCAAAAAATGAGGGCCGGTTTGAGATGTTGGGCGTAATATCTTCCAGATTGCTTCGCCTCAGGCCTTTATCCTTGAATATCAGGTCACCCAGGGCATAGCCAATGTCTGTGGCTAAAATGCCTATTCCCGCTCCAACCAACACGTCGCTTACCCAATGCCTGTTGTTCAAAATGCGGCAGATGCCTGTTGCCGTGGCTACTGAATACCCAGCTATGCTGTACCATGGGCTACGCGTAAGTCCATACTCTTTGTGCAAGATGGTTGCAGCAACAAACGCTGTAGCCGTGTGCCCCGAAGGAAAAGAGTTGCGTTTAGTGCCATCTGGACGAAGCTCTTTTGTGGTGTGTTTCATGGTGTTGACCATTCCTGCCATCGTAACAAACGACAAGGCGTTGCTTACCGCAAGACGTTGAAGTGAACTTCGCCCTTGAACGCCAGCCGTGTTCAGCACCCACGTTGTTAGCAGAGGGCTGTATTGTGCGTAGTTGTCCCAAGTGGTTTTGAACGTTGGTTGAAAATAATGTCGGAGAGAGCGAAAGTCTTCTTTGCGAGATTTCACGATAAATCCCGAGGCGATGAATCCCAATCCCATGTATGTAAAATCCTGTTTCAATGCCTTCTTCGCATTGAAATTAGTAACAGGTGTGAGGATGGGGGATGGTGTGTACGCCGTAGTGTCAGTCACAGCGGGAAAAACAGCTTTCGATAGCAGCAAGAACAGCGTCACGCATACAATGAATTGACGTGAAACAGGATGATGAATGTTCATTTACGATGATATAATAGTTGCTCACAGACCATTGTAGAATAATGGAATCTGTTTGAGTGTGCAAAGTTACATCATATTTTTGTGAGTACACAACCTGTTGGAAAATGAAAATGATAAATTTTGCACATTTCATGACATTATCAAATAATTTTTCTACTTTTGTACAACATATATTACTCGATAATACGAAAATGCCATTGCTACACCATGTAGTTTTCAGCGTTTTCATCATCGTAACACGCACAAGACAAACATGCGATCATACCTATTTATCCTCAGTTGCATCATTGCTTTTTGCTCCTGTTCGCACAAAAAAACAGAAGAGAATATCGTTCCTATGGACACGATTCCAACCATGGTGATGCAGATACAAAAGTGTTCAAAACTATATACCACCGAAATGCATGTTCACAAAATCATTACGCATGACGACCAGCTGAAGCTCAACGGTTCTTTCATGAAGAAAGATTTCAGTGTCAACCTTCCATTGGGCAGGCGGAAGATTGCCATTCCGATGGATGCCACGCTGAAAGCCTACATTGATTTCAGTAATTTCAGCGAAGAGAACGTACAAAAGAAAGGACAAAAAATTGAGATTATCTTGCCAGATCCTCGTGTGACACTCACGTCTACTCGCATCAATCATGAAGAAATTAAACAGTATGTAGCGCTCACTCGCAGCAACTTCTCTGACGAAGAACTAGCCAGCTACGGTCAACAAGGGCGTGATGCCATCATCAATGACATCAATTCACTGGGCATTATCGACCTGGCTCGTGAAAGTGCTGCCCGCACTTTGATACCGATGATTGAGCAAATGGGGTATCGGGAGGAAGACATCACCATCTCTTTCCGAAAGCAATTCACATTGGAAGACATTAAGACTCTTCTTGACAAAACAACGATTGAACATGGAAACAAATAACAATAAAAGGCACAACTTGCTCAACCGCCTGTCCAAGATATCAAGGAAGACTATTTTTTTCGTGATTATGGTCTTGCTGTTGGTGGGCATTGTGTTGGTGTATCTTAATAAAGACAATAGGTTCGAACTGTCAAAGGATGATAAAATCAAAATTACCCCCACGCAGATACAGAGCATTCGTGACATTGGACAATGGGAGTTTTTGACCATCAACAACGAAGAAATCATTGATACCGTTAGGCATGGCTTCTTCGGTGACGCCGAATTGGTTCGTATTTATTATGGTACTTTGCGGTTGGGGATTGACTTAC
>URFI01000192.1 GCA_900547085.1 uncultured Prevotella sp. | reverse complement strand
CAGGCCCATTGGTAGAATTAAGTATGCACTAAATTAATTCCGCCAACGGGTATTATAAGCATTTCGAAGCTCGTATGTGTCGAGTGAAAAGCTAGTTTTTTCAGTTATGTTTGGGCGGATTCTATCCACTGCAAAGATACAAAGTTTTTACTAATTTTATCATTTCGTTCGTTGATATATGGTTTTAAATAGTTATCTTTGCATAAGATTGGAGGCCTTTGAATCAGTTTGACGAACATAATGAAATTCATGGCACTATTTAATAACAAAAGGATTGATTTCACTCTTTTAAACTAACGATTGAACTTCCTTCATAGCGGTAGTACAATCTTTGATACGATAACGAAAATATCTGATGGATCAAATAAGAAACTTTTGCATCATTGCCCATATTGATCATGGAAAATCAACATTGGCAGATCGATTACTGGAATATACTAAAACGATTCAAGTAACTGGTGGACAGATGCTTGACAATATGGATTTGGAAAAAGAGCGTGGCATTACAATTAAGAGCCACGCCATCCAAATGGAATATCAATATGAGGGGCAAAATTATATATTAAACTTGATTGATACTCCGGGTCACGTTGACTTTTCTTATGAGGTAAGTAGGAGCATAGCTGCATGCGAGGGCGCTTTGCTGGTTGTCGACGCTACGCAAGGTGTGCAAGCGCAGACCATCTCTAATCTGTATATGGCCATCGAGCATGACCTCGAGATTATCCCTGTGATCAACAAGATTGACATGCCTTCTGCCATGCCAGAAGAGGTTGAAGATGAAATCGTAGAATTGATAGGGTGTGACCGTTCTGATATTATTCGCGCATCTGGTAAGACAGGAGAAGGAGTAAGCGATATCTTAGATGCTGTGGTGCAACGCGTTCCACATCCTGTGGGGGATGAGAAAGCTCCACTTCAGGCATTAATTTTCGACTCTGTTTTTAACAGCTTTCGTGGTATCATTGCCTATTTTAAAATTGAAAATGGATGCATCAAACAGGGCGATAAGGTAAAGTTTTATAACACGGGAATGGAATATGATGCCGATGAAGTTGGCATTCTTAAGATGAATATGGTTCCCCGGCGAGAAATGAAAACCGGAGAAGTAGGCTATATCATCAGCGGCATAAAAGATGCGAAGGAGGTGAAAGTGGGAGATACCATCACCCATGTAAACCGTCCTTGCGAAAAGGCTATCTCTGGCTTTCAGGAAGTGAAGCCAATGGTGTTTGCGGGTGTTTATCCCATCGACCCTAATGACTACGAAAACTTGCGAACGTCTCTTGAAAAACTTCAACTCAATGATGCCTCATTGTCGTTCTCTCCTGAATCGTCTGTGGCACTTGGTTTTGGCTTCAGATGTGGATTCTTAGGACTCTTGCACATGGAAATCGTGCAAGAACGTTTGGATAGAGAGTTCAACATGGAGGTCATCACTACCGTGCCCAACGTATCTTATATGGTTTACGACAAACACGGAGAATCGAAGGAAGTTCATAATCCGTCTGGTTTGCCAGAAGCAACGATGATTGAACATATTGAAGAGCCCTATATTCGAGCTACTATTATTACGGATGCCAACTACATTGGCCCCATCATGACGCTCTGTTTGGAGAAGAGAGGCGAGCTGGTTAAGCAGGAGTTCATATCTGGAAATCGCGTTGAATTGCATTTCATGATACCGTTAGGAGAAATTGTCATCGATTTCTACGATAAACTCAAATCCATCTCAAAGGGTTATGCATCGTTCGATTATCACGTAGACTCGTTCCGACCATCAAAGTTGGCCAAGCTCGACATCTTGCTCAATGGAGAGCCTGTGGATGCGCTGTCTACCCTGACGCATCAGGACAATGCTGTGAGTTTGGGCAGAAGAATGTGTGAAAAGCTCAAAGATTTGATACCAAGACAGCAGTTTGACATAGCTATTCAAGCTGCCATCGGAGGGAAAATCGTCGCCAGGGAAACCGTGAAATGCGTCAGAAAGGATGTAACCGCTAAATGTTACGGTGGCGACGTGAGCAGAAAACGTAAATTGTTGGAGAAGCAAAAGAAAGGAAAGAAACGCATGAAACAGATTGGAAATGTTGAAGTTCCGCAGAAAGCGTTCCTTGCCGTGCTGAAACTAGATTGATGTTTAACGCAAACTGAAGATTAATAACTTTTCAATACCAGACAAATGAAAGAACCTGTTAATACACCTCGTGATATTGCAAGGGAATTGGCACGTAGATACAGTACGATGACACACGAGGAGTTGGATGCGCTTGAAAGCATTCTCGTTCCCATGAAATTTGCGAAAGGTGAAATGATTCTCCGTGAGGGAGAAGTGTGTCGCAATATTTATTATCTCGACAAGGGATTGATACGTCAGTTTTATTTCAAGAACGACAAAGAATTAACAGAACATTTAGGCGAAGACCACACCATCTTTATGTGTATTGAGAGTTTGTTCAAAGAGCAGCCCAGCCACCTACAAATAGAAGCACTTGAGGCTTCCATTGTTTATGCCATGCCCAAAGATAAGTTGGAGCTGATATCTCTGCATCATGTGAATATTCAAATGATGTATCGAAAGATATTGGAAGAAAGTTTGATTATTTCGCAGGTTCATGCCGATTTAATCAGATTTGAGTCAGCACAGAATAGATACAAGCGGATGTGTAAATTGTCTCCCCAAGTAGTCTTGCGCGCTCCGCTGACATACATTGCCAACTATTTACAGATGACTCCCGAAACATTGAGTAGGGTGAGGGCCTCTACTTTGTTGGACTGATTCACGATTTCCATACGGAAAATCCAAAATGAATAAAATAATCTGTTTGTATTTATTTGTCGTTGTTAGTGTTTGTGGCGCTAATGGCCAGACTAAGCTTAAAGGTGTTGTAAAAGACAAAAATAATATAGGTGTAGAATATGTAACGGTATGCGTGGATAGCATTTTTACTTTGACAGATAGATACGGACAATTTTCTCTCGAACTTCCAATCGGTATCAAGGGTGATATGACTTGTACACATATTGGTTATAAAAAGAAAGTAACACCATATTCTGTATATAAAGGTGGAATCGTTGACATATCATTGGAAGACGAAGTCTATAAACTTGGTGAGGCTTTGGTTGTAGCCCGAAAGACTAAGCCTACAGCGATTCTTCGAAAAGGAATGAAACTACCGGGCGATGTTGCTTTCGGCAATGCTCCAACAGGCAAATATGAAATAGGACCCAAATTTACGGTGCATGATAATTTTATTATTGATAGCTTTAACTTGAAGATAAAGAAATGCACCTATGAACATTGCACGCTTCGACTTGTTATCTATGAATTTTCAAAAGGACAATTTTCCCCTATCATTTCCAAACCTATTTATTTCAACCTATCTCCTTTGAATAAGAATTCTGAAATTAAAATTGAAACAACATCATCAATAGCATTACATAAAGGAAAAGAATATTATATTGGCCTAACTATAGTCTCTGGTTCAAAG
This sequence comes from uncultured Prevotella sp., assembly GCA_900547085.1. Classification (GTDB taxonomy): domain Bacteria; phylum Bacteroidota; class Bacteroidia; order Bacteroidales; family Bacteroidaceae; genus Prevotella. The sequence goes on along the minus strand of URFI01000192.1, from coordinate 521 downwards.
GGAACAATCCACTTCCCAGCCTATCTTCGTAGCGGATTTGTAAGAAATCTAATTGAAGGGACCATGAAAAAGCTACCAGCAACAGTTGGTATTGGTGTAATTGGACGGAAGCCAACCCTTGCAGATTAATTTAAGCTCTACTCGCTTCACCAGCCGGACGTACTTTGAATGTCATGCTTGCGGCTGCCGCATTCAACTTCAAAAGAGCCATGTGGCTTCTTTTGTACCTTTTTGAAAGAATGATTATATGGTGCTGTGGAGGCTGAATTTAAATTTTCAAAACCAATTCATCACGCAGGTCTATATGAAGAATGCGATGTCGCCTTTTTGAGGATCGACTAGATATATACTTGCAACTTGCACCTATCCGAAAAAAATATGCCGCAAAATTTGGATACTAAAAATATTGTTCGTACTTTTGCGAACAACAAAGATGAAAGGAAAATTAGAGTGAAAGAGAAACAGTACACAACAGAGCAGGAACAGATTGCTCGGTTTGCCAAAGCAATGGGACATCCGGC
>URFI01000191.1 GCA_900547085.1 uncultured Prevotella sp. | reverse complement strand
ACAAGCTGTAGCGTTGAGTCGTTCAACTGATTACCTTCGTATACGGAATATTGCCAGCCTGAGGGACCACCATGCAGACAGTGTCCGAAGTTGTTGCGTGGCAATTGAATCTTCTTTCCTGCAACCGTGATTTGACCCTGATTGATGCGGTTGGCGTAACGACCAATGGCTGCGCCGAAATCGCTGGCGTTATTGACAGAATCGGCATACTGCGCAATGTTGTCATATCCTAACACGACATCGGTAGCAACACCTGCTTTGTTGGGTACGCAGATTGACACAACGCGTGCACCAAAGTTTGTGACGCAAACTTCCATGTCATTGTTGTTCTTCAAAACGAACAGCTTAACTGGCTTTTCGTTGAGTGTTGTGTCAAACTTGGCGGGGTCTAGACCGGAAACGGTTAATTTACTGTTGTCACTGGACGAGCAAGCCGTAAACAGTGCCATGGCAAATGCTGCGCCCATGAATAATCCTTTAGTTAGTTTCATCTTGAATGTATTGGTAATATTTGTTATGAGTGAATAAAAAACAAAAAGATACCTGTTATCACAATGTTGATAACAGATATCTTTATTTGCTATCAATTAGCATACTTTGTGAGAGCCCTGGCTGATGACTACGTCATAGATTTCTGGTTTCTTGCCAAATTTAGCAAGATACTTTTCTGTGACATCGGCCACGAACTTGTCGTGAATTTCATCCTTGACCAGGTTGATGGTGCAGCCACCGAAGCCGCCACCCATGATACGACTGCCTGTAACGCCGTTCTCTTTGGCAATGTCATTGAGGAAATCCAGCTCTTCGCAAGACACCTCATAGTCCTTGCTCAGGCCTTCATGGGTTTCGTACATCTTCTTACCCACCGTTTCATAGTCGCCAGCTTCCAATGCATCGCAAACGGCCAGCACGCGGTCTTTCTCACCCAGTACGAAGCGGGCGCGGTTGTAATCTTCCTCACCAACTTCGGCTTTCACGGCTTCTAATTGCTCCCATGTGCAGTCGCGCAGGGTTTCAAATTTCTCGTTGGGGTACTTGGCTGCAATGTGTTTTACGACATTCTCGCAGGATTTGCGACGGTCGTTGTATGGCGAACCCACTAATTCGTGTTTCACGCATGAGTTGACGAGCATGAGTCTGTAGCCCTGTGGGTTGAATGGGAAGTATTCGAACTCACGACTACGGCAGTCGAGGCGCATGAGCTTACCCTCCTGTCCGAAGACACTGGCAAACTGATCCATGATACCACAGTTAACGCCAACATACTTGTGCTCTGTAGCTTGTCCTGCCAAAGCCATGTCCCATTTGGACACTTTGTTATCACCGAACAAATCATTCAAGGCAAAGGCGAAACAGCTTTCCAACGCTGCCGATGAAGACATTCCGGCACCTAAGGGCACATCGCCAGCGAAGGCGGTGTTGAAGCCTTTTACGTCGACGCCAAGTTTCTTCATTTCTTGTACCATGCCGTAGATATAGCGCGCCCAACTGGTGCGGGGACCTTGGGGATCGTCTACCTTAAACTCTACACGGTCTTTCATGTCTATAGCGTAGCACATGACCGTATTGGTACCATTGGGGCGAACTTCAGCCATGATTCCCTTGTCTACTGCGCCTGGAAATACGAATCCACCGTTATAATCTGTATGTTCGCCAATTAAATTAATACGACCTGGTGAGAAATAAATATTTCCTGTTTTGCCATCAAAGTGCTTGATGAAACGACTTCTTACATGATCTATGTCCATCATAATTAATAGGGTTTAGGGGTTTATAATCTAAAAATTGTTTTATCATAAAAAATGCTGAATGTACTTATCTGGGATAAGCATTCAGCATTTTATGTTGCTTATTATTCTACAGGAATGTCTTTGTTCACATTCTTGCAGCCTACCAGAGCGTAGTAGAGTAGGTATGCGAGCATGGCGATAACAAGCCAGTAGCTGGCAATGTAATCGTTGAGGCTGGTTGCAATCTGGTCTTGGATGAATGGCATCACACCACCACCAACAACCATCATCATAAAGATACCTGACGCTGCGGCCGTGTATTTACCCAGACCTTCTGTTGCCAGGTTGAAGATACAGCCCCACATGATTGAGGTACAGATACCACATGAAATGATGAAGAAGCACTTGATAGGAACTTCAGAGCCACGGAATGACACAGCAGAACTCTCGGGGAGCACAATGGCAATCAATAAAAGGATGATGGCCAAGGATGAGGTGAAAATCATCTGTGTGCGTGAAGATACTTTACCACTGATGAAACTGCTGACGAAACGGCCAACGAGCATCAACAACCAATAGATGGCTACGATGCCACCCGCTACGGCTGCCGCACCGGGGAAATCAAGTTTGGTGATGTAGAAATTCAATTCAGCAGGAATACCAACTTCAATTCCCACATAGAAGAAAATGGCAATCACGCCGAGGATAAAGTGGCGGAAGTTCCATGGACTGTATTCAGACTTAACGCCTGGAGCGGTTGACTGTGGTTCTGGAATGGCTACGAATGAGATGATGAGGAAGGTAACGGCAAACACGCCCATAGCAACCCAAAGCAAGGGAGTGACGTCAGACATACTGGTTTTGTCGGTAACTTGACCAATGAGCACACCAACAAAGAACGGGGTGAGTGTTGCTGCGAGTGAGTTTAATGTTCCTCCGGTTTGGATGAGTTGGTTTCCACGGTTACCGCCTCCGCCAAGAAGGTTCAACATAGGGTTCACCACCGTGTTTAACATACATACACAGAATCCGCAAATGAACGCACCTAACAAGTAGACGATGAAGTTGAACATGACAGGCTGTCCCTGAACGCTGAACATCTCACTACTACCGCCAAACATACTAGATAAATATTGTACAAACAAGCCGACGAAACCTACTGCGATAGCAATCAGAGCGGTTTTCTTGTAACCGTATTTCACGAGCATCTTGCCTGCTGGAATTCCCATGAAAAGATAAGCCAAGAAGTTCATTAAGTTACCAACCATACCAGCCCAAGAGTAGGTTTTACCCCAAATGTTTCCGAATGGTGCCGCAAGATTGGTTACGAATGAAATCATGGCAAAGAGGAACATCATTGAGATAATCGCAACAATGACGCCATTTTTGTTTGTCTGTTGTTCCATTTTTTGTTGAAAGATTTTTTTATTAGTTATTTTAGGTATTTCTTCCTGGTTTATTTCTGTGTATAAAATTTATAAACAGTCTTTTGCTTATATTCTTGGTTAGGTTTCAATACCACTGATGGGAAATAAGGATGGTTAGGAGAGTCGGGGAAATGTTGCGCCTCGAAACAAACGGCACTGCGGCGTGGGAATGTAGCACCATGTTGCCCTTTATAGCCGTCTGCCCAGTTGTCAGTGTACAATTGTACGCCTGGTTCGGTGGTATACACTTCCATGATGCGGCCACTCGTTGGATCTGTCAATCTGGCTGCAAAGCTTAGTTCACCTTCTTCTTTCTTATTCAACACGAAGCAATGGTCATATCCGGCACCATTTTTGATTTGCACGTCGTCTGCTTCTATGTCTTGACCGATGGGCTTAGGCTGGCGGAAGTCAAATGGTGTTCCTTCTACAAATCGAATTTCACCCGTAGGAATAGAGGTGTCATCGATTGGAATATAATAATCTGCATTGATTTCGCAAATCTGGTTTTCTATTGTAGGAGTAGGATTTGCGATGCCTGGCAGTGAGAAAAAGCCATGGCTGGTGAGGTTGATAATTGTCTTTTTATTGGTGGTCGACATGTATTCTATCGACAGTTCATTGTCATCATTGAACGAATACACAACCGTTGTCCTTAATTCTCCTGAAAAGCCTTCTTCGCCATAAGGGCTTACATATTTAAGAACCAGGGTTTGATCGTCCATCTGAAGTGCATCCCAAACTCGGGCATTGAACCCTTTGTTGCCCCCATGAAGGCAATTTGGTCCATTGTTGATGGGCAAGTGATATTCCTTGCCATGCAAATGAAATTTACCTTTTGCGATGCGATTACCATATCGCCCAATCAAAGTAGACAGGTA
>URFI01000190.1 GCA_900547085.1 uncultured Prevotella sp. | reverse complement strand
GTTTATTGGAGGCTTTTGCTTGGTTCACTCATTCTTATCGGAAGCCTGACATCCTTCGGGTATGCGATCAACTGAGAAAAGATAAGAGCTTATCCGAGAACCTTCGTGAAGAAGCCGACCGTACATATTACAGACTTAAAAATTAATTGGCCATGATTAAAAAAATAATATATCTGGCATTTCTTTTGCCATTGGCAGGAAATGCACAAACAACAGTCATAAAGCCATTGGTCAAACAACCTACCGCTTTTGCTATCATAACAGATAACCAAACTTATGCAAATACCAAAGATGCCATGCATCAGTACAAAACTGCGGTTGAAGATGATGGTTTGGCAACTTATCTGATCAGCGGTGACTGGCAAAATCCAGATCAAGTCAAACAGATAATCATCAAAACATATCAAGAATGCCCTTCATTGGAAGGTCTGGTTTTAATCGGCGATGTGCCTGTCGCATTGGTACGTAATGCGCAACACATGACTACTGCATTCAAAATGAATGAGAAAGCCTTTCCTTGGGATCAGTCTTCCGTACCTACCGACCGCTTTTATGATGATCTGAACTTAAAGTTTGAGTTCATCAGGCAAGACTCAGTAAATCATCAGCATTTCTACTACAAATTGACAGAAGACAGTCCCCAGCGGCTAAATCCTACTTTCTATTCAGCTCGTATCAAGTATCCGGAAAAAAAGGAAGGGGATAAATATGCGGCCATTGCCTCATATCTGAAGAAAGCTGCTGCTGCCAAGGCAGATAAGCATAATCAATTAGATCGGGTATTCTCATTCAATGGTGCTTCTTACAATTCCGATTGCCTGATTGTATGGATGGATGACGAAAAAGCTTATATGGAGAACTTTCCATTAGCTTTTGGTCGTCAAATGGGATTCAAACATTGGAACTTCCGAATGAAACACCCTATGAAATATAAGTTATTCAGCGAATTGCAACGAAAGGACCTTGACTTATTTATGTTTCATGAACATGGAATGCCAACAGGGCAGCTTATTAATGATGAATTGGCATGCACTGATTTCAATAATCGTTATAAAATGTTGAAGAGTACACTTTATAATGCAGTCATGTCCCATGTTGGAAAACGTGACAAAGACACCTTACGTATTCAGATGCAGGAAAAACGACAAGTGAATGAGGTGTTTTTTAAAGACCTGGACAATCCTAAGTTCTGGGAAGCAGACTCTCTTCACTACGCTGATGAACGTATCATAACGGAAGATTTAATGAAGAGAAATCTTTCCACTAATCCGAAGATGATAATGTTTGATGCGTGCTACAACGGTTCTTTTCACGAAAACGACTATATAGCAGGACAATATATCTTTAATGACGGTCAGACATTAGTAGCACAAGGAAATACCCGTAACGTATTGCAAGACCGCTGGACTATTGAAATGATTGGTTTGTTGTCCCATGGTGTACGAGCCGGGCAATACAATAAGCTAATCGTATCACTTGAAGGTCATTTGTTTGGTGATCCCACTTTCCGTTTTGCTCCTATCGAAGCCAATACTTTAAGTACCGATATAACAATACACAAAGATGACAAAGCCTATTGGAAGAATTTGTTAAACAGCCCATACGCTGATGTACAAAGTTTGGCCATGCGTATGCTGGCTGACGCCGATACCCAAAAGGAATTATCTCCGTTGCTCCTGAAGAAGTACCGGGAAAGTGGCTTCAATACGGTTCGTATGGAAGCTATCAAGTTGTTGAGCCGTTATCAGGACGACAACTTCATCGAAGCATTACGCGAAGGTTTGAACGATACTTATGAAATGGTAGCTCGCCAAAGTGCCATTTATGCTGGATTTGTAGGTGACGATTCCTTATTGCCCGCTATTGTGGAAGCATTGGTCGAACATAATGAACGCTTACGCGTACAAATGAGTGCCAACAAGGCTTTAAGCCTTTATCCGAAAGAGAAAGTAGAAAAGACAATAGAAGACTTTTATGCAAAAGTTGACCGTTTGAATGAAAACGAAGAGAAAAAACGATTACTAAGAAGCCTGGAAAGAATGTTTGTACAAGAGGCAAAAGTCCATCAGACCTTGATGGATGTAGCTGCACCGGAAGCAAAACGTATCAGTGCAATCCGCAATGTGCGTAACTATACATTCCATTTCCACGTGGATGATTATTTGAATGTAATTCGTGATGCCGGTAATCCACAGGAAGTACGTGTAGTAATGGCCGAAGCATTAGGTTGGTTTACTAATTCTGTACAACGGCCACACATTCTTGAAGAAATAAAGAAGATGCAACAAACAGCCAATCTTCCGGAAGATTTAAAAGCAGAGCTTGAACAGACAATCAAAAGATTAAGTTTATAAATATGAATAAATACATCCTTTTGGCAATTACCGCTTTGTGCTTACAGGATATGCAGGCGCAAACAGTTGTACATCCTAGTATAAAAACAAAGACTACTTTTGCAATTGTAGTCGATCAGAAAAGTTATGATGAAGCGAAAAGTGAAATTGATGCTTATCGTACCAGTATAGAAAAAGAAGGTTTAGGTACTTACTTGCTAATTGATGATTGGAAAAGGCCCGAACCTATTCGTGAGCAACTTGTCAAATTGCATGAGAATGAGAAAACGCCTTTGGAGGGTTGCGTATTTATAGGTGACATCCCTATTCCAATGATTCGTGATGCACATCATCTATCTTCGGCTTTCAAAAGGTCTCCCAAAGCCAATTGGCAGAAATCAAGCGTTCCTTCCGACCGTTATTATGATGACTTCGGATTAAAATTTGATTATATTAAACAAGACAGTTTGATACCTGACTATCATTATATGACATTGCGTGCTGATTCTAAACAGTATATTTCACCGGATATTTATTCGGCCCGTATCCGTCCATTACATTTAGAAGGTGAGAACCGTTATCAGATGCTACGCGATTACTTAAAAAAGGCAGTTGCCGAAAAAGCAAAGCAAAATGCATTTGACCAACTGACTATGGCCCGTGGCCATGGTTACAATTCTGAAGATCCTTTGGCATGGAGCGGTGAGCAAATAGCCTTACGTGAGCAATTGCCGCAAATATTCAAATCGGGTAATACAGTGAAGTTCTATGATTTTAACATGCGCTATCCGATGAAACCATTATACTTGAACGAGATTCAGCGCGAAGGATTAGATGTCATGCTATTCCATCACCACGGTGGCCCCACCATGCAGTATATCAATGGCTATGAAAATGGTTCCGGTATTAATTTGAGTATTGAGAATGCCAAAATATTCTTGCGAAGCAAAGTGCCTTCATACGCCAAGAAACATGGGCGTGAAGCTGCTATCAAAGAATATGCCAAGCAGTATGGGGTGCCTGAAAGTTGGTGTGCGGAAGCTTTCGATGAGGAGAAAATAAAATCGGATTCCATTGTAAACCGTAATATGGATATCTATACTGAAGATATTCGTCTTTTGACTCCTAATGCGCGTTTTATATTGTTCGATGCTTGTTTCAACGGTTCTTTCCATTTGGATGACAACATTGTAGGCTCTTATATATTCAATAAGGGTAAGACCATTGCTACTATGGGATGTACGGTTAACACCATTCAAGATAAATGGCCGGATGAATTTCTCGGCTTGTTAGCTGCCGGTATGCGCATCGGGCAGTTCACTCGTTTTACCTGCTTCTTGGAAAATCATCTGATCGGTGACCCGACTTTTCACTTCACCAATAATGCCGGGCTGGATATGGACATCAACCAAGCTTTAGTTGCGCAGGAAGGAAATGTTACATTCTGGAAAAAACAGCTGAATTCCCCTATGGCTGACATGCAGGCAATGGCGCTCCGTCAATTGTCAATGGCAAATTATAGTGGTCTCGTTGAGTTGCTGAAGAAAAGTTACCACGAATCGAACTATTTCGTTGTGCGGTTGGAAGCATTACGCCTATTAGCTTTGAACTATCCGACAGAGGTTGCCGATGTATTGCAGACAGCCATGAACGACAGTTATGAACTGATCCGTCGTTATGCGGTGGAATGCGTTGAAAAGAATTGCAAT
>URFI01000189.1 GCA_900547085.1 uncultured Prevotella sp. | reverse complement strand
AATTGACAGAAAACGTTCTTACATCCCACACAAACCAAACCCAATCGCACAGAAAAGATTACCCTCATGGCAGCAAAAGAAAATGCCGTCCCCAAAAAATATCAACGTAAAAATTTGGCGGAAGACTAAAAAACGATTACCTTTGCACCGTCTTTTCAGCGAGTGACGCTTTTTAGGAAGCTTCATAAGGCGATGAGACGGCTTAAATGCTTGTCCTATGGTGTAATGGTAGCACAACAGGTTTTGGTTCTGTTTGTAGTGGTTCGAATCCGCTTAGGACAACAAACAAAAGACAAATAAAAAAGGTGATTTCACATTGGAAATCACCTTTTTTATTTGTCTTAACTACAAAAATTAGTTGAGAGCGTCTGCAAGTTCGGCACCAGCCTTGAACTTAGCAACCTTCTTGGCAGCGATTTTGATCTTCTTTTTTGTCAAAGGATTGATTCCTTCGCGAGCAGAACGCTCAGAAACACTGAAAGTACCGAAGCCAATGAGCTGTACTTTGTCACCTTTCTTCAAAGCTTCCTTGATGGAACCTGTTGTTGCATCCAATGCCTTCTTCGCAGCTACCTTGCTGATGCCTGCAGCTTCAGCAATCTTGTCGATTAATTCTGTTTTATTCATTACTGTTGTGTTTATAAAATGATTAATAAAAGTCAATGTACCTGTTAATTGTGGACAAATATAAGTGAAACATTTCAGAAAACAAACAAAAAACAAGAAAAATTATACGATTTGCTCAAAAAAAAACGATAAATCACTGATTTTATGCCAAATGATAGAGTTTTTTCGTAATTTTGTGCGCATTAAAAAGACTTTTACACAACGAATTATCTATGCGCAGTATACCCACAGTTACCAAAAACTTGTTAATCATTAACGTCTTGGCCTTTGCCGCCATGTACGTGTTCAGGTCACAAGTAGACCTGAATGATATTCTTGGACTTCACTTCTTTTTGGCTTCCGACTTCCGGATTTACCAATTAGTGACCTACATGTTCATGCATGCCTCTTTCGAACACATCTTCTTCAACATGTTTGCCTTGTGGATGTTCGGGTGTGTGGTTGAACGCGTGTGGGGGCCAAAAAAGTTTTTGTTCTATTACATATCGTGTGGTATCGGAGCTGGTTTGTTTCAGGAGCTGGCGCAATACGGTTCTTATATGGTTGAAGGGCTCGCTGCTTACGACAGTGTGTCGTTCGACGGAATGCGCATAGCCATGGGCGACTTTCTCAACAAATGGACCACCGTGGGAGCTTCGGGAGCCGTGTACGCGCTGCTCTTGGCCTTCGGCATGATTTTCCCAGAAGAGAGAATCTTCATCTTCCCGCTGCCCATCCCCATCAAAGCCAAGTGGTTCGTGATTTTCTACGCTGGTCTTTCGCTGGTCATGGCATTGACCACAACCGGCGGAAACGTAGCCCACTTCGCTCATTTGGGTGGTATGGTATTCGGATTTTTCATGATTCGCTATTGGAGACGCCATCCTTACGGCGGCTCATCGCGGTCTGACGGGCAACAATTCTTTGACAACTTGCGGGAAAAGTGGGAAGAACATACGCACAAGAAGGCTGACAACACGAAGCTCGATGCCTACAACGAGCGCCAAAGCGACTGGGATTATAAAGCGCAGAAACAGCGTGAACAAGAGGAAATAGACAAGATACTTGATAAGATTCGCAAGAGCGGTTACGACAGTTTGACGGCAGAAGAGAAACAAAAACTCTTTGACAACAGTAATCGCCACTAAGCAAAGGGGGATATGGGAAAAGCTTTCAAGCAGTTTGTCTTCCAGCTCTTTGCCGGAGCAAACATCGCCACCATCATCGCCATGTTGCTGGTTGGCTACGCCGACCGAATCAATCCGGCCCTCCACCCTTCACTATCCAGCATGGGATTGTTACTCCCCGTGATGCTCAGCATCAATTTAGGATTTCTTGTTTTCTGGATTTTTTTCCACCTAAAACTTGTCTGGATTCCCCTGCTGGGATTTCTAGCATGCTACCAACCCATCAGGGTTTACTTCCCCATCAACCTTCCTAAGCAGACACCCGAAGGTGCCATCAAGGTGCTTTCTTACAATGTTTGGTTTTTTGGAGGTTATGGTTTTGAACACGAGAATAACCCCGTGCTGGATTTTATCAAAGAGCAAGACGCAGACATCGTATGCCTTCAGGAGTCTGACGCATGGGGTAAGTACTCAGACAGGGCAAAAACGCAGATGGATTCACTATACCCCTACCATGCCGGTTCACACGCCAAGAACAAAGGAGACATCATGGATATCTACAGCCGTCACCCCATCATCAGTCAAGAAGACATCAACTATCCCTCTGAAGGCAACCACTCTACGGCTTTCTATCTAAACATTCATGGCGACACGGTGATTGTCATCAACAACCACCTGGAGTCCATTGGTCTGTCACCAGAAGACAAAGCCAACTTCAAGGGCGTTGTCAAAGGAAACATCAAGGGCGACTCAGCCCAAATAAGCACCCAAGCCCTCATTAAAAAACTGGGAGAGGCATCGAGCATCAGAGCCGCTCAAGCCGACGCCATCGCCCAATACATCGCCGCACATCGGGACAAGAGTGTGATTCTTTGCGGCGACTTCAACGACGGACCCAATTCGTATGCCCGCCGTACCATTGCCAAACAACTGCGCGACTGCTACGTTGAGACGGCAAATGGGCCTGGCATATCCTATCATCTAGGTGGTTTTTATGTGCGTATTGACCACATGATGTGCTCGAAAGACTGGACACCCTACAACTGCAAGGTAGACAACAAAATAAAAGCAAGCGACCACTATCCTATCTATTGCTGGCTGAAAAAGGCTCCAAATGCTTAAAAATGTGCATTTAAATGCCATAAATTTTTCGTACTAACAAAAAAATAGTATCTTTGCACGTCTATCAAAAGTTGTGAAAAAACAATCATCAATAATAATAAATTAAAATGCAAAACAAAGGAATTGTAATTGTAACGGCTGTCCTACTGACGCTTGCAAGCATCTTCTATTTGTCATTTTCAGCAGCCACTCGTTATTACGATGGCCAAGCAGCAAAGCTGAAAGATCCGATTGCACAACAAGAGTACAAAGACTCTGTGAAGTATCTGGGCATCTATTCTTACCAAAGATGTCTGGAAACTCAAATCGGATTGGGCCTCGACCTGAAAGGTGGTATGAACGTGATACTGGAGATATCAGTGCCTGACGTAGTAGAAATGCTCGCTGACCACAAAACAGATGCCGCCTTCGTGAAATCGATGAAAGAGGCAAGAGCAGAGGAAGAAACCAGCCAGGAAGATTTTATCTCTCTCTTTATTAAAGCGTACAAGAAGAATGCACCAGGCCACAGATTGGCTGAAATCTTTGCCACGCAGCAACTGCAAGGTAAGGTGAACCCACAAAGCACCGACGCCGAGGTAGAGAAAGCATTGCGCCAAGAAACCCAATCGGCCATCGACAACTCGTTCAACGTCGTGCGTACGCGTATCGACCAATTTGGTGTTGTTCAGCCGAACATCCAGAAATTGGAGGGACAACAAGGTCGCATCATGGTGGAAATGCCTGGTATTCGTGAGCCAGAACGTATGCGCAAACTGTTACAAGGTAGTGCCAACCTCGAATTCTGGGAGACTTTCAACGCTGAAGAAATCATTCCTTACCTGACACAACTGGACGCTCGTCTGGCTAATGGCGACACACAAGTGGCCGACACAACCGCTGCCGACACCGCTGCAACCAAGACCGTTGCGGAAGCCAGTGAAGAGAAAGCCGTTAAGAAAGCAGATCCTAAGTTCCAGCTCAAGAAAGACAAGAAACAAGGCGACGTAAAAGTTTCGAATGAAAAACAAATCGCTGCTGCCAAGAAAGAGCACCCACTGCTGGCCATCTTGAGTACCACGGGAAGCAATGCACTGAGCCTCGTAGGCTATGCCAGTGTACGCGACACAGCAGAAGTGAATAGAATTATCCATTCAGACCTGGCCAAGCAGATTCTTCCTGCTGATTTGAAACTGCTTTGGAGTGCCAAACCAGCCG
>URFI01000188.1 GCA_900547085.1 uncultured Prevotella sp. | reverse complement strand
CTGACCTGCTTTGCCGGTGCCGGCGTTTACGATAGGTACTACCCTTCGGCAGTGCCTTATCTGGTAGAACGTTCTGAATTTCTGACCAGTTATACACCCTATCAAGCCGAGATTTCACAAGGCACTCTGCATTACATCTTCGAGTTTCAAAGTATGATGGCCGAACTCACCGGTATGGAAGTGTCTAATGCTTCCATGTACGATGGTGCTACAGCCACAGCTGAGGCTGTCTTGATGGCTAAGGCCAACAACAAGAAAGCCAACAGAGTGTTGATTTCTGAGACGGTGGATCCTAAAATCCTGGCCGTTGTCAAGACTTATGCTCACTATCAGAACATAGAAATTGACCTGATTCCGCAGAAAGAGGGTGTCACCGACCAACAACAACTGCAACAGAAGCTGTCAGAAGGCAGCGTGGCAGGCGTGGTGGTTCAGTATCCCAACTACTATGGCATCGTAGAAGATTACACTGGCGTGGCCGACCTATGTCATGAGCAGAAAGCATTGTTCATCATGAACAGTAATCCGGCAGACCTCGCTTTGTTGAAGACACCAGCTGAATTGGGAGCAGACATCGCCGTTGGCGAAGGTCAATCATTGGGCATCCCGATGAATTGGGGCGGTCCCTATGTAGGTTACATGTGCTGTACCACGAAAATGATGCGCAAGATGCCGGGACGAATCGTCGGCAAGACCGTCGATGAGGATGGCCAACGCGTGTTTGTATTGACCCTTCAGGCTCGCGAACAACACATCAGAAGAGAGAAAGCCACATCGAACATCTGTTCCAATCAGTCGCTCATGGCGCTTTGGGTAACCATTTACCTGTCACTGATGGGCAAAGAAGGACTGAAAGAAGTAGCCCAACTGTCGTACGATGGCGCGCACTATCTGTGCGAGCAACTGGTGAAGACAGGCCATTTTTCATTGGCTTTCGACCAGCCTTTCTTCAATGAATTCTGTGTACGGTATGATGGTGACATCAAACAACTGCAACAACGACTGATAGACAACGGCATCTTCGGAGGCGTGCAGGTTGGCGACGACCTGCTCATGCTGGCTGTTACCGAGAAGAGAACCAAGGATGAAATAGACAAACTAATAGAACTTGTGTCATGAATCATAAACTATATAGCAATCTGATATTTGAGTTGTCGCATCCGGGACGACGTGGGTACAGTCTGCCTAAGAATCAGTTTGGCCACCATGAAATACCCGCCGAACTGAAAAGGACAGCCGATGCCGAGCTTCCGGAGTGTGATGAGATGACCGTGGTGCGCCATTACACCAATCATAGTGGAAACAATTTCGGCGTTGATAATGGTTTTTATCCTTTGGGATCGTGTACGATGAAATACAATCCGCCCATCAACGAGGAGATTGCCGCACACCCAGCTTTCGCCAATCTGCATCCCCTTCAACCGGCTGAGACGGTGAAAGGTGCCGAGGAAGTGTATGAGAACCTGCAACAGTCATTATCTGAACTGACAGGTTTGTCACGCTTCACCTTGAATCCTTGTGCCGGCGCACATGGTGAGTTGACCGGATTGATGATCATCAAGGCCTATCATGAGAGTCGTAACGACCATCAGAGAACCAAGGTCATCGTACCCGACTCTGCTCATGGCACCAATCCTGCTTCGGCCGCCGTATGCGGATTGAATGTGGTAGAAGTGAAGAGTACACCCGATGGACTGGTAGATGTTGAGCACCTCAAGACCCTTTTGGGTGACGACATCGCAGGCATGATGATGACAAATCCCAACACACTCGGACTATTCGAGGTGCATATCCCCGAGATTACCAAACTCATCCACGACTGTGGTGGTTTGATGTATTACGACGGAGCCAACCTCAATCCGCTCTTGGGCGAATGTAGACCAGGCGACATGGGCTTCGATGTGATGCACATCAACCTGCACAAAACCTTCTCTACGCCCCATGGTGGAGGTGGACCAGGGTCGGGTCCGGTTGGTGTTTGCGAGAAATTGGTGGAATTTTTACCCACCAACAACTGCAAGGCAAAAGGCCATACTGGCACAGCCATCACCATACATCCTTATCATGGACATTTTGCAACCTACCTGAGAGCCTATACTTACATTCTCACTCTGGGCAGGGAAAACGTGAAGAAGGTAGGTCCATACGCGACACTGAATGCCAACTACATCATGAATAGTTTGAAAGATGTGTACGAACTGCCTATTGACAAGGTTTGCAAACACGAGTTTGTTTTCGATGGATTGAAAGATAAGAGCACGCGAGTCACCACAATGGACGTTGCCAAACGCCTGTTAGATTACGGTTTCCACGCTCCAACCATCTATTTCCCACTGCTTTTCCACGAAGCAATGATGATAGAGCCAACCGAAAGCGAAAG
This sequence comes from uncultured Prevotella sp., assembly GCA_900547085.1. Classification (GTDB taxonomy): domain Bacteria; phylum Bacteroidota; class Bacteroidia; order Bacteroidales; family Bacteroidaceae; genus Prevotella. Next base: position 1,679 of record URFI01000188.1, on the reverse strand, counting down.
CAAAGACACCATTGATGGTTTCATTGATGTGATGCGCAAGATAGCAGAGGAAGCGAAGACCAACCCTGATATCGTTAAGGGCGCACCACACGAAACACCTGTCAAGCGTGTGAATGATGTGGAAGCAGCTAAACATCCGATACTCACCTATCAACAGCTCATCCATGACAACAACTGATCTCATCATCATCGGCAGTGGCCCCGGGGGATACCGGGCTGCCGATTATGCCGCCAAAAACGGCCTCCAAGTTCTGATTTTTGAAGAACTGGAGGTCGGTGGCACATGCCTCAACAGTGGTTGTATACCGACAAAATGTTTGGCGCACGATGCCTCGAAAGAGACCATACCAGCGTTTGAGTTGGTGATGGAACGCAAGCAACAGACCATTCAGCAGCTGAGAGAGGGCGTGCAGACTCTACTTTCACAGCCCAACATCACACTGGTGCGGGGCAAAGCCGTTTTCAAGGACAGCCATACGGTGGTTGCCAACGGTGAAGAATACCAGGCAAAGCACATCATCATCGCCACTGGATCACACGCGAAGATGCCACCCATCAAAGGATTGGTGTATCAACAGGGAGGAGAATCGAACGTTGTAACATCGACAGAACTGTTGAACATCGACCACGTTCCCGAGAAACTATGCATCGTAGGCGCTGGGGTCATCGGGATGGAATTTGCTTCTGCATTCGCCAGTTTCGGTAGTAAGGTGACCGTCGTGGAGTTCATGAAAGAATGTTTGCCAACCCTTGACAGCGACATTGCCAAGCGTTTGCGCAAGTGCATGGAGAAGAAAGGCATTGAATTCTACCTCCAAGCTGGCGTGAAGTGCATTCATGAAGGTAAAGTGACCTTTGAGCGGAAAGGCAAAGAACAGACCGTAGAGGCCGATACCATCCTCATTGCAACAGGTCGTGCGGCCAACATGGATTCACTAAATCTGGACGCCATGGGCATTTCCTACGACAAAAAGGGCATTTTGGTCGATGATAACATGGAAACTTCTATCAACGGTATTTATGCCATCGGCGACACAAACGCCCGCCAGATGCTTGCCCATGCTGCAACATTTCAAGGTTTCAGGGCCGTGAACCACATCCTTGGCAAGAGCGACAACATTCGTTTCGACATCATGCCTGCTGCCGTGTTCACCCATCCGGAGGCTGCTTCAGTGGGCAAGACCGAAGACGCATGTAAGGCCGAAGAACTAAATTATACGGTTCGAAAAGGCTACTACCGCGCCAATGGCCGCGCCCTGTCGATGGAAGAGCCTGAAGGTATGGCGAAACTGATTGTTGACGAACAGAACAAAATCATTGGTTGCCACATATACGGTGCCCATGCCGCTGAATTGGTGCAAGAGATTTCGGCACTGATGAACATGGACATCACGATTGACCGACTGAAGGACATCATCCACACCCACCCCACTTTGGGTGAGATTTTACAGGACATGGCCATCGGTTAGGAAAGATGCGGTAGCCTTCAAAAGCCCATCAATCCAACAATAGGAGGAGTAAGACAAGATTGAAGTTATCGGGTGCATTTCGTGCACCATGGAGCTTGAGCCAAGGTTGATATTCAACCAAAGCGCAAGGTTCAAAAACTTCAATTTGTCTTACTCCTTTATTTTTAACTATACTTTGGCACATTATTTGCATTAATGTTGATGGAAAAA
>URFI01000187.1 GCA_900547085.1 uncultured Prevotella sp. | reverse complement strand
GCCCAATGGATGCCTTGGGGCGTGGCAGCTTCCACACGGGCGACACGCCCGATATTAATTTTGTAAGCCTCGTCGCCTGCGTTTGCCTTGGCCCCCTTTTTGGTGCTAACGGCAAATGCGAAATCCCCTGCCCGAGCCTTGTCTTTCACAATGGGCAGCGAGGTATTGAACATCTTTTGGTAGTCGGCGGCAAACACCTCGAGAGCCATTGTCACACGCTTGTCATTGCCAGTATACACAATGCGCGATGCTTTTGTAGGCACAAAAGAGCCTTTGCCACCGTACCAAGTCTTGAGTTCGGGAATCGTGAAAGGCTTAGGGTTGGCAGCATGCATCGAAAGCGAGCACGACAACAGTAACAGTAACAAAATCTTTTTCATGTTGCTATGATACATTATTTGAGTATAATCCATGAATTTCACTTGAACAAACCTGTTATTTGCGTTTGGGCCAGTAGCGTTCTATTTCTTCCAATGACATGCCGGCGGTTTCCGGAATGTATTTCCACATGATGAACATGTAGGGCAGACACATGATGGCAAAGAATATAAACGTACCGGCAGGTGTCAGCGATGTGAGCATCCATGGTGTGAGCTGTCCCACAAGATAGGTTCCTATCCATAATGCGAAACCAGCGATGGACATGGCAACGCCTCTGACACTGTTGGGATACATCTCGGAAAGCAGTACCCAAACCACCGCACTGATAGAGATGGCGCAGCAAAACACATAGAAGAGAAAGAATGAAAGCATGAAATAGACCGAAAGGTTCATCGTCTCTGTGAATGCGAAATAGAAAGCGATCATCAGTAACGACAGTATCATGCCAGACACACCATAATAGATGAGCTTTTTTCTTCCTACCTTATCGATAATGCTCATAGCCAGGATAGTAGTGACACAATTGACGATGCCCACCAGAACTTGGCAGAACAAGGGATCGGTCATGCCTGCATCCTTGAAGATAGAAGGGCCATAATACAACACGGCATTCACGCCCATGAACTGTCCGAGAATGGCGATGCACACTCCGACAACGACAGCAGTGAAGATTCCCGGGCGCAGAAGTTGATGCCAGTCGGTCTTAACTTGCGAGGCCAGATTGGATTGTACCTGACTGACAACAGCATCCGCTTCTTTCTTTTCAGAAAAGAATTTTTCAAGAATGCGGGTAGCTTGAGCGCTTTTGTTACGAACAACCAGCCACCTCGGACTCTCTGGAATGAAAAACAAAAGGATGAAAAAGAACAATGCTGGTATCGTTTCCATGCCCAGCATCCCTCGCCACACCTCATCCACAAATATCAGTTGGAACTGTGAAGATGCGAAAGAATGGCTTTGAGATACACCCAAGAGCAAGAAGTTGACCAGATAGGCAGCTAGGAAACCAACTGTTATGGCCAACTGGTAGAGGGACACCATCCTGCCTCGATATTGCGAAACGGAAACCTCTGATATGTACATGGGTGCAACTATTGATACTACGCCGATGCCAACGCCGCCCACTATACGATAAATCACTAACCAATTGAACGTAGGGGTGATGGCACACCCGATGGCTGAAACGGTGAACAACATGGCGGACAGGAACATGGCTGGCTTGCGTCCAATCTCGTCACTTAACCAACCGGCGAAAGCCACGCCTATGATAGAACCGATCAAGGCACAACCTACATACCAGCCCTGTTGTAAAACGCTGAGCGAAAACTGACTCGTGACCTGGTCTATGGTGCCTGATATGACGGCCGTGTCGTACCCAAAGAGCAGTCCGCCCAATGCTGCAGCCAGCGCCAAATAAAACACATATCCCAGTTTTACGGAAGAATCATTCATGATGTGGAAAACTATTGATTACCTGATATTGAAATATTCTTTATAACGGTCGTATAAGTGATGCGCCTGGATGTAGGCCGACTGTGGACTCATAAAGTGGGAGAATTCGAAAGTAATAGCTTTGTCGTAATGACACCGCTTGGCAGCTTCCAGCTTCATTCTCAGCTTGTCAAATTTAATTGGCAAGAACCTGATGGGCATGTCGCGGTCGAACGATTCGGCATTGGTCCAACATTGCATACCATACCTGTCGGCCAACTTTTTGTTCACTGAGAAGAAAGCGTCCAGCTCATCATAGTCGATGTGCCCATCTTGGAAAGCACAGGCATCAACCACGTCGTGTATGCCATCGAAAATCTCGTTCCACTCACGCTCATGTTCCTCCACGGAAACCGCTTGGGCCTTGCTGAGCTGCTGTGTACCCATCACCGCTTTCTTTCCGTCAATCCATGGAGAGATAAATACAGGTAAGCCATCAGAAACATCCTTACACTGCTTGCCAAGGGCATGGAACGTGGGAATGGCACCTTTGGTCTGTCTACTAATCTCGGTGCTGATGTACCATCCCTTAAAGCTCTTGTGGTGACCATATCGCTTCCACACTTCATCGATGACATATTTGTTGTCCTCAATCTCCCAAGACATATCGCCCGTGTCCCAGTATCGACCAGAATCGTAAAGGCCGAAGTAGAACTTCATGCCATATCGATCGGCCAGGCGGAGATACATGTCTATCAAATCGACAGACGGCATGTAACATCCATGCTTCTTGACAAGATACTCGGAGGGATAAGTCATGAACTTGCGGTATCCACAACGAATGACAATCACGGTGTCAATGCCGATGGCCTTCATGTACTTGAAATCCTGATCCCATTCTTTTTCTCCCCAGTTTTGGTGAGGAATATCATGGGATATCTCATCCAAAAAAGTACCGGTTATCTTCAGTCCGTTGTTCTTCGGAACGATGAGAGAGCCGCTAACGCCTTTTCCTTGAGCATTGAGCAGATTCTCTGTTTTTGTCAGTTGGTTGGCTCCCTTTGCTATCGGGGCCATCGTTATAGCTGCTCCTGCGAGTGCCGTCTTTTTGATAAATTCTCTTCTATTGACCATTGTTATTTGATTTTTTATGAATATAAGGCAAAGTTAATGAATGATGCCGAACCACTGGCACCTTGATTTCGGATTATTTTATTTCAGCTCTGAAGGGAGAGGCCGGAAGTCCTGCATTGTTGCACAAATCAGCCTGCATATAGTTGCGGAAACAATAACGTACCTCAGTAGGCTGACGCACAGAGTCGTTCCACACTTTAACTTTGGCAGTACTATTGATGATTCTTGCATTGGCAGGATATATTTTTCCACCTGCGTCAACAAGCTCGAAGCCACGTATTTCTTGATTTTCAGGAATCATACCCTCTTGTCCGTGCTCAAATGTAACTTCCACAACGCCATCTTTAAGCGTACACGATTTGTAAATCGGCCCAGAATAAAGAAAACCACTGCGACCGTATGTCTTTGTCAACGCCCAATAGGCGAGACGCTCGCCTACCTTTATTTTATATGGTGGGTGTATAAACAGCTCACTGCCGGCATCGGTTGTGGTCACCATACCTACGTTGGGTACCTCGCTCATCAGCTCCAATTGGCACTGGCGAAACCATGCCCATTCGAGTTTATCCTTGCCGCCAGCCTGATAGGGCGCAATCTGCACGTAATAGATGGGCATGTCTTTATTTTCAAAAAAGGCTCTCCATTGTTGCACCATCGCTGGAAAAAGGCGTTTGTATAGGGCTGGATTGGAAACGTTGGCCTCACCTTGATACCATATCACGCCTCGTACGGGGAATCCTTTCCAAGGGTTTACCATGGCATTCCACAGCAGTGTAGGTGTACCAGCTTCCCATCCAAACTTGGACTGGTTGACATCAGGCAATTTTACCTCACTGAATTGTTGTAGAGTCTGTCGACTCATCCATGCCTCGATTTTGGATGCGCTCCACGAACTGTGAATCAATCCTACCGGTACGTTGATGGAACGTTGTAACAAATCTCCGAAGAAATAGGCCGTTGCGCTGAAGTCGCCTACCGCCTGTGATGACAATTCCATCCATTGTCCTTTCACACCCTCGGTCTTGGGTGTGGTACTCCAATCGCGCTGAACGGTGTAGAGTCGCAGCTGCCTACGTGGGTTAGCCGATACAATGTAAGGCTGGCAACCATAAACCGGCTGCCCCCTGAATCCG
>URFI01000186.1 GCA_900547085.1 uncultured Prevotella sp. | reverse complement strand
GACAGCGTGCGCTCTACCCCTTACGAGGCTTGCGGCGTGCCCAACCTTCTTCGGAGAAATCGGGGGTCTCGCCCTTGAATTTCACCTCCGGTTGTTGGAAGAACTGTCGCCAGTCGCCGGTGTCTTCCTGCTGATAAGAGGGGCGTTTCATGCTTTTTCCATTCTTTCGTCCGCTCTCCGCACGTCTACTCGCAGCCCTTCCGCCACCTCTTGTGGCTTGCGCTTTGCGTCCATGACCTTCTTCGTTGGCATCATTGCAGCGCACCTCTCTACCTTTGTAGGTCGCTCCCGACAAAGAACGCATCACCTTGTTGGCGTCTTTTTCGGGCACTTCGATATAGGATATTTTTCCCAACAGGTCGATATGTCCCACCTGCTGCCTACCTTTTACGTATCGGTTGATAAACTGCATCACCTCTCCGGGATAGAACCCATCGTCCTTTCCCAAGTTGATGAACAGCCTACGATAACCTTTCTCGGGCGTACGAGAGCGGCCTCCGCCTCGCTCCGAACGAGCTTTCCTGCCACCACGCATACCCTTTTCCTCACCTCTGTCGCCACGTTTGAGCGAGGGTTTCTCTATCTCTGGCGCATTCGCGTAATAATCCAAGAAGCGTCCAAACGTCAAACTGACAATCTTTTTGATGATATCATCCTTGTCGACGTATTCAAAGTGTCGGTTAATTTCAACCATGAAGGGCGCAATCTGCTCTTCGTCAACATCAATCTTCTCGATGTCGTGCATGGCTTTATACAACTGCTTGGCGCAAATTTCCTGTGCAGTAGGCAACGTGCCGTCCACAAATTCCTTGCCGATAATTTTCTCTACGGCACGCACTTTGGAACGTTCACGGGTGTGAATGATGCAAATAGAAGTACCTTTCTTCCCCGCACGTCCCGTTCGTCCGCTACGGTGCGTGTAATTCTCGGTATCATCGGGCATGCCATAGTTGATGACATGCGTCAGATCATCTACATCCAATCCACGTGCAGCCACATCGGTTGCCACCAACAGCTGGGTGACGTGTTGGCGAAACTTCTGCATGGTGAGGTCGCGCTGTTGCTGACTCAGGTCGCCATGCAGCGCCTCTGCGTTGTATCCATCCTTGATAAGTTTGTCGGCAATTTCTTGCGTTTCAATCTTTGTTCGGCAGAAGATAATGGCAAAAATGCGTGGGTAGTAATCCACGATGCGCTTCAGTGCCAAGTATTTGTCACGCGCATTCACCATATAATAAATGTGGTTTACGTTCTCGGCACCTTCGTTTCGGCTTCCCACTACAATCTCCTTGTAGTCACGCAAGTAGGTCTTGGCAATCTTTTCTATCTCGTTGCTCATGGTTGCCGAGAACAACAAGGTGTTGCGGTCGTCGGGAACACCTGCTAAAATGGTATTGATGCTCTCCGAGAAACCCATGTTCAGCATCTCATCAGCCTCATCCAACACCACATTGTTTACATGGTCAAGCTTTGCTACCCCGCGGTTCATCAGGTCGATAAGTCGTCCCGGAGTTGCCACAATGATTTGTGCGCCATGTTTGAGTGCATGAATTTGGGTGACGATACTGGCACCTCCGTACACGGGTTCTACGTGTAGATTCTTGATATATTTAGCGAAATCTTTCAAGCCATCAGCGATTTGCAAACACAATTCGCGTGTAGGACTTAAAATAATGGCTTGCGTATGCTTGCTGTCAACATCTATTTTCTGCAAAAGGGGCAAGCCGTATGCTGCCGTTTTACCTGTTCCTGTCTGTGCTAATGCAATTACATCGTTCTTGTTTCCCAACAAATAAGGGATGACCTCTTCTTGTACTGGCATGGGATGTACAAACCCCAGCTCCTCAATGGCGCGTCGAATCTCTTCGCTAACGCCTAATTCTTCAAATGTCTTCAAATTCTTTTCTTTAATCGGGTACAAAGGTACGGCTATTCCATGGATGCACAAAGCAAATAGCTTTATTTCTATCTACCGTGATACAAACATTAACATTCGGCATCGTTTTGATTATCAATGCCAAACAAACATGATGCATCGGCACGACACCCTGCGATGAACAAAAGAAGAACCAACGTCTCATACCCATAAAAAACACGACACGATTCTCTCCAATTTCAGTTTTTTGTAAAGCTAATCCTTTGATATTCGCGGTTTTTCAGTATCTTTGTCCTAAATAAGGAAAATACGATGACAGATATATGTTGTTTGGGTCATATCACGAGAGATAAGAATACGACACATAAACAGACCGTCTCCATGTCGGGAGGCACTGCTTATTATGTGGCTTATGCTTTTAATCATCTACCCTCAAAGGTTAGTTTTCAGTTAGTAACCAAGGTGGGTAGCGAAGATATGCCAGTGACCCAAGAAATGAAAGAGGCGGGTATCGACGTGAAAGTTTATCCCAGTGAACACACCGTACTGTTTGAAAACACCTACGGAGAGAATCAAAATACCCGCTCACAGCGTGTATTAGCCAAGGCTGATCCCTTCACTATTGAGGAGATGAAGCCGTTAACGGGAAAGATATACCACATCGGTTCGCTTCTAAATGACGATTTCTCGCCCGAGGTAGTGAAGTATTTATCTACCAAAGGACAAATCTCTATTGATGCACAAGGCTATCTTCGCGAGGTTTGTGGACAGGATGTACACCCCATTGACTGGAAAGACAAGCTGGAAATTTTGGCATGTACGGACATCATCAAGGTGAATGAACACGAAATGGAGGTCATCACAGGACTCAAAGACGCACGCCAAGCAGCCAAACAACTACACACATGGGGTGTGAAAGAGGTCATCGTGACACTGGGAAGTGAGGGCTCTATCATTTATGCCAACGACCGTTTTTACGACATCCCCGCCTATGCACCGAGAGAAGTAGTAGATGCTACGGGGTGTGGCGACACCTACTCGGCTGGCTTTTTGTACTGTCGCTCACAGGGAATAGGCTTCGAAGAGGCAGGAAAGTTTGCCGCTGCCATGTGTACACTCAAGTTAGAACACAGCGGACCCTTTGACAGAAGCATTGAAGAGGTGCGAGCTATTATCAGAAAGCACGAGAAATAAGGACACGTCGTCATAGGCAAAGATAGAACAACGCCACTTGGTTTTACTGAAACCAAGTGGCGTTGTTCATTAAAAGGGCTTTTATATCAAGTACCTTATACATTCATCATCATAGGAACCACATATTTAGCCAAGCAATAACCACCGCCAATGAGCCAAACAAATAAGATGGCTGCCAACAGAAAAGGCTTGGCTCCTGCCTTCTTAAACTTGTCAAAACTGGTTTCAGCTCCCAAAGCTGTCATCGCCATGGTTAAGAGAAAGGTATCAAACTGATTGATTCCTTCTACCAAAGCTACTGGCAACAGATTGAACGAATTGAACCCGATGACCACCAAGAACAAGATGGCAAACCATGGAATGGTAATCTTTCCTTTGGCTTGTTCGGCGGCATCGCGCTTGGTGAGATTGCGGGCAACCGCCCAACTGATGACCAACAGGGCTGGCACGAGCATCATCACCCGAATCATCTTCACGATGATGGCGGTGTTTGACACGCCCTGCCCCATGGCATTGCCTGCGCCTACGACATGCGCAACTTCATGAACAGTAGAACCGGTAAACAGCCCCATCAGCTCGGGCGACAGGTCAAAGACTCCGTTGCGATACAACACTGGATAGAGAAACATCGACAACGTACCAAAGATGACCACGGTAGACACGGCCACAGCTGTTTTGTAGGGCTTGGTGTTGATGGCCGACTCGGCACCCAGCACAGCCGCCGCGCCACAGATGCCACTGCCAACGGAAGTGAGCAGAGCGATGCTTCGGTCCATTTTTAACAACTTACCAATCAGCACACCGCCACAAACGGTCACGGTTACGATGATGGCATCGATGAGAATGGCAGGCAGCCCCACGGCCGTGACATCTTGAAAGGTGAGCCTGAAACCGTACAAAATGATGCCAATTCGCAAGATGCGCTTGGAACAAAACAGGATTCCGGGAACCCATGTGTCAGGTAAATTGTTGCGCAAACTGTTGGCATGAGACCTCTGCAAAACTCATTGTTCAAAATTTGCTCATTTCATCATATTTTTGT
>URFI01000185.1 GCA_900547085.1 uncultured Prevotella sp. | reverse complement strand
TGGCCGCAGCCACATCCACCGTCATCTGAACTGCCACAGCCTCCGCAGCAACAGCCGCCCTCACTGTGACCACCACAACCGCATCCACCAGCCATTTGGTTCACCATTGCAGCAATTTCTTCGTTGGTAGCTTCGCGGTTTTCGATGACCTTTCCCTTAAAGTTGAGCGTTTTTCCAGCCAGGGGGTGATTCAAATCCACCTTCACCTGCTTGTCGTTCACCTCGAGAATGCGTCCCATGAAGCGCGTACCCTCCTCGTTTTGCAAGGGTACCACCGCTCCTTCATAGATGTTCTCTGCATCAAACGTCCCATTAATGGTGAAAACTTCCCGCTCGAGATCCAACACATGCTCTGGCTGAAAATGCCCATAAGCCTGCTCTGGAGTTAGTTTCACCTCAAACTTTTGGCCTGCCTGTAAGTTAATGAGGGCATCCTCGAACAAATCGAGTGTCAGCCCAAAGCCGCTGATAAACTGGTAAGGTTGCGCTTCAGTAGCTTCTTCAACCAACGTCATTCCTTCGTTTTCATCAGCATGCAGCTGGTAAGAAACGGCAATAAATTTATTAGTTTGTTTTTTCATAAATTGTTTTTTTTGACTCATAGATTCATGTAGGCAGACGCATCTCAATACCTATCTTATCCGCTATTTATGCAAAGCCAACGGCATCAAGCATGGCAGATATATCAGAGGCGCTGCCTATTTTGCGCAAAGGTAGCTAAAAATAAACGAATAATGTTTTGATTATTCAAAAGAAAATGTGAATAAATCGTAACGCACCCATCCGCCATCTACCTTCATGGATTTGTCATTGAAGCTATTTTTTTGAACAACAAATGAAACAAATGAAAACAAATAAACGCAACAAGGCAATGAACGCAAGCGTTCTGCGAATGAAACAAATCCCACAACATAAACATGTTGTGTGTCTTTACCCACGGTTCTTTCATTTAACAATAACCTTTGCTGCTATAAATCTTTCATCCTTTGGTTACTTCTCTCTCAAATTTACCAATTAAATGAATATAACATCTTGCGTACCAATAGAAACGCTGCATGACATCTCATCTTTTAACAACGAAAGAAGCGAAAGAATCTAAAAGAATATTGCCGCAAAAGACATTTCACGAAAGAACGTCCCGTTCTATCTAAAAAAACGAAAAACAGTGTTGCAGTCTCTCTCATTTGACGAATAAGCGGAGAGAAACTCCAGCGCATTGATTTTCGTTCTTTTCGTCAGAACGTTTACGTTCTTTGGTTTCTTAATATCACTCACAAATTTTCGTGTTTTCTGTTTATTTCGTTGTTGATTTCTTCTACGCTGGATACAACAATAAAATATATCCTTTTTAAATGAAAGAGCCGTGGTCTTTACCAAATTTGTTTCATTAGGTGAACGCCGGCGTTCATTGAATCAAACGATCGAATTTGTTACATTTGTTCTATTCGTTGTTGAAAGAAAAGATAGTAATTGTTTTCTCGAATGAACAACTTATTTTTAATGAAAGAGCCGCAATCCATGACAGGAAAACAACGATTATTTACTTGTGGTTGTCGATTATTTTAGCTTATTTTGCAAACAATGAAGAAATACCTGTTCATCCTATCTATATATATATGGTGTGCGACCTCCCTGTATGGCCAGCGTACCGATTATGCGAAGATGTCATCGCTGGTCAGGCAACTGGCTATTGAGCAGACGCTGCAACGTCATCAAGCCGTGAGGAAATCGCCATCATCCCTGAACAGGCCTCGTGACAAGCAGCCAGAACTATGCGCCTTTGTTCGAGTGACAAGTGATGCCAAACGTATTTTTAAGGAGAATGACTGTCGACCCTTGGCTCAATTTGGTGACATCTACATCGTGAGCGTGCCATTGCAGCGCTTGGGACACCTGTCATCACACAAGCAGGTGCAGCGCATTGAGGCAAGTCGAGGCAACTCCCTTCAGATGGATTCAGTGGCTTTTTGGCTCAACGCCACCCCAGTCTATCAGGGAGCAGACCCGCTGACCCATGCCTTTACGGGGAAAGATGTGGTGGTAGGCGTGCAAGACGTTGGCTTCGACCTGACCCACCCCAACTTCTACGATTCTACAGCGACCCACTATCGCATCAAGCGGTTTTGGGATCAGTTGTCTGCCGACACCCTGGGCAGCACGCTCTACGTGGGTGCTGCCTATGAAGGCCGTGACGCATTGCTGGCCTACCAGCATTCGCGTGACGGACTAATACAGACACACGGCACCCATACGCTGGGCATTGCAGCCGGAAGCGGTTACGACAGTCCGTATCGGGGCATGGCCTATGAAAGCGATATCTGCTTGGTGAGCAATGCCGTGTCAGACGATGAGCAGTTCATCGACTCGGCTGATTACTATAAATATACCTATGCCACCGACGCACTTGGCTTTAAGTACATCATGGACTATGCCCAGGAACGCAACCTGCCCTGCGTCATTTCGTTCAGCGAAGGTTCCAACCAAGACTTCCATGGCGATGACCAACTCTACTACGCCATTCTGGATAGTTTGTCAGGCCCTGGCCGTATCATCGTAGCTTCTGCCGGAAACGAGGGGGTCAAGAAGTCGTTTTTCCGCAAACCGATAGGGAAAAAATCGGCCGGTACATTCGTATCTGACAGCAGAAACTCGCTTTATTTCACGCTGAAATCACCCCAACCCTTCACACTCCGCCTGACCAGCTATGGCCAAAGGGCCGAAACGCTGACCATACCGACGACGCAAGTGTTGGCCTGTGCCGACTCACTCTTCACCGACACCGTCACACTGGGCGGCAAGACCTATCGCCTGCGCATCATGGGCTATACGTCTAGCTACCATTCAACAGAAACCGCATACGATGTCTTGGTGAAGACGGATGACGAGGTTGGACTGTCCATTCCATTTTCATTCGAAGTAGTGGGGGCCGACTGTGAGATAGAAGCCTATCGCGGCAGTGGCAATTGGACCGACAATGCCTTGGCTCCGCAGCTCAACGCAGGCGAGCGATCACACAACATTCTCTCACCTGGCAGCGCACCGTCCGTGATATGCGTGGGTGCCTCATCCTACCGAACGGCCATCACCAACTACCGAGGCGAACGACGCGTGTACGATCAGGGCACACATGGACAACGAGGCGAATACAGCTCGGTAGGTCCTACCTACGACGGACGCATGAAACCTGATGTATTGGCACCCGGCACTAACATCATCTCATCATACAGCAGCTATTACCTGGAGGCCAATCCCAACGCCTTTGACGTGCAGTCTGACGTTGCCCATTTCAACTTCAAGGGTCGGCAGTACGCTTGGAACAGCAATTCAGGCACCTCCATGTCGACCCCTGTCGTTGCGGGTGCCATCGCCCTGTGGCTGCAAGCCAAGCCTACGTTGACGAGAGAAGAGATTATGAACGTACTGGCGCACACTTGTTCGCATACCGACCCGTCACTCTCCTACCCCAACAACAAGTATGGCTATGGACAGATAGATGTCTACAAAGGTCTGCTATATATATTAGGTGTAAGTGGTATCAAGACCATCACGCAGCATCTACCCAGGGGAATCCGTTTTTCCGTACAGCATGATGGCTTGGTACAAATGCGGTTACACGATGTGGCTTCTCATCATTTCTCGGTATCGGTATACGCCGTATCAGGTGGGTTGGTAAAACGAATTTCCTTTCCAGCAGGCCAAACATCCTATTCGCTTGACTTATCAACCTTGCCAAAAGGCGTGTATGTGATGCAGGTAAACAGCCACGCAGCATCCATGACCGGCTCAACACTCATCCGACGATGACGAAGATAGAACGCGACCAAGAAACCATCCGGTTGATGATAAACCTTTATTGTCGGCATCGCCTACGTTTAAATGAGGTGCCCGAAGCGTACAGGCAGTTGGGCGATTATGCCTGTGAACGACTGCAACGATGTAAGTTTGGCGAGCAAAAGCCCGCATGTAAAGACTGTCCCGTGCATTGTTACAGACCCGATATGCGCCAAAAGGTTCGTGAGGTGATGCGCTGGGCAGGCCCTCGCATGGTATTCTATGCACCGGTTGCCACTTGTCGACATTTGATACAAATTCTTCGCTTTTCGTTTAAGGCTGGTTCTATAAATTAGCTTTGTTAGATTTTGAACTTATTTTTG
>URFI01000184.1 GCA_900547085.1 uncultured Prevotella sp. | reverse complement strand
GTGCACTTGCGTTCATGGCAGAAACCAGTGCGAGTGCAGACAGACACGTTTTAATGATGTTCATATTATGTATTTAGTTAGTGCTATTAGTATGGCAAATTTACAATAAAAAACAAGAACAGGCAAATGCGTTATCATTTATTCACTTTTACGTTGGATGTGCCCAACCGAAACCATGAATTGCAGATTCGTCAACGAGCTCAACGAACTTGCCGTTGCGCTCGATGTGCCTATTCTACATCTGGCAAGATTCTTTGAAACCTGCTCTGCATGAGTTGATTTAACTAGTCTATTTGTGAGGAGCGGAACTTAATTCATTGCATTCTACAGAATTGTAAGATATTTCATCTGTCTTTTAGCCTTAAAACGACTCGTGAAAACTTTCAAAATAGAAATTTGCCGAGAAAATGCATCGTAGTTGGCAAATTCGTCAGCTATCAAAAGGTTCGATGTCAAAATAAATCATCATCAACGTACACCTTGTTTTTCTGTCAGCCCACAGGTTGAGTTGCCGTTTTACAGCATCTGGTGCAGCCAGCGATGTAACATACACAAGCCCCTCATGCCAAAAAGACGAAGCAACTTTAATTTCAGAGTGCCGTAAAAGGGAAGTGTGGGAAGCTGGATGTCGTTTGTATCGCCTGTCAACTCGTAGGTATGCAACTGGACATTCAACACATGGGCATAGTAAGCGCCAAAGCCTTCGTAGGCTTGAAGGGCCGTGTTTTCCAACACGTTGAGATGCGCTTGCAACAGGTCTTTCCATTCGCTGCCTTGCGCCCGAGCCGTTATACCGTTCTTATTATAGGTATATTGGTAAAACCCGATAGGAGTGGTACGAACACAGCGAACCTTACTTAACAGCTGTGGAAGCACAAAAACGTCCTCAAATTTACGACCAACGGGAAACTGGATGGTGTCAAACAGCGTTTGTTTGAACACTTTATTACAGGCGAAACCATGCAGATAAGCCTTGGCTTCAAACCAATAACGCCACACGTCGTGATAACACTTGTCGTGAAGCACATGCGTTTCCACGCTCTTCCCATCGTCTCTGACAAACGAATATTCCAACAAGTCAATATCGTCATCCGCTTGTAATACCTTCATCAGCGAGGGATAGAGGTCGGCATCCAAGTAATCATCCGAGTCAACAAAAGTGACATACCTGCCTTTGGCTACCGTTAGCCCCGTGTTTCGTGCCGCAGAGAGGCCCGCATTGTCTTGATGGATAACGGTGATATTCTTTTTGTTGCGGTACGTATCACAGAGAGCAGACGAGCCATCAGTCGACCCATCATCCACCAAGATGATTTCCATGTCAGCAAAATTCTGAGTCAACACACTCTGCACACACCTTTCAAGGGTGTGTTCTACATTGTAAACGGGAATGATGACAGACAGCAACATCATCTTTAGTCAGGTTTGATGAATCAGTTTTTTAATACCCATTTTCACGTTCCAGGGAAGCGCCTGAACAACAAAGTGAATCATGTTATATCTAACATAATCCCACTTGTACCGCATGAGTCGGCGGAAAAATGTTCGATAGCCTTTTCTTTTTTTCATCGTTTGGCAAAAGTAAGCAATATCCGTGATAATCAAGAAAGAAAAGGTTTATTCTTCTTGTTGCGGCATTCGTTATGCACTCAACTATCTGAACAAAGGAATGTTCCAAGCAATGAGGAACGATAAGAAAAACGAATGCCGGGCAACCTTAATGGAGTCCTCGGTTAGAAAATCATTCTACCTACATGCGACATAGTGGAATGTGATTCATCATGACTCTCCTCATCAAATGGAAAATAGGAAAATAGGAGAATGAGCATCATCCTAAATCATTGACATACAAGTAATGTAGACAAAAAAAATCCAACTGATAGCATCCTATTTCAGATTTCTAACAGTTGGATCTCTATAAGTCTTAAATCGGTAAAAAAGCGAAACCCTCTAATTATCCTCTTAGCACCTTCATCACCTTCTTGAAGTAATGATGCGTACTACGGTTACTGTAGTTAGGTCCACCGTTCCATGAACGGATTGCTTTCTCAACGTTGTTATTCGGGTTATACACCGATTGAATCAATAGAAACATCTCTTTAGACTTTGCCACACGTAGGCGGTCTGACAGCTTGTAGCGTTTCTTGCTGTTACGTCTTTTCAAGATTTGATTGCATTCTGCGACGAGTATCGGCGTAATCTGCATGACACCTACCGAATTTCCGCTCCTCGCATTGGCATTTCCATGACTCTCTACATGAATGATTGCCTCCATCACTGGAGTCCAATCGAAATTGCTTGTTGCACTGGTGCCTTTCTTTTGTCCTGCCAAGGCAAAACCGGGAAGAAAGAGCAAGATTATCCATGTTGCAAAAACAATCTTTTTTATTCTCTCCATATTTACTTGTTTATGGAGCCTGGGCTTGACAACGCTCTTGTCAAACATGCCCGGGATGGCAGCTATGTGAGAACTTTTTTTCTGCTCATCCGGCTCCGTTAGATACTTAGTAGATGGCCTGCTTATAATCACTATAAAATACCATCTCTATTTTTATCGGGTGCAAAGGTATGCAAAAAAAGGCGAACAGACAAATTATTCAATCTTTTTAAGTCTAATTTCAAAAATGTAAGACATTGATTTGTTGATAGTTATCATGCTACAACCGTCTATCCATGGGCATTCTGGGATGATTGAAACACGATTGACATGGTGACTGTGAAAATGCAAAACGCCCTCCGATTATCTCAACCGGAAGGCGTTATTCATTGTTTTCGGTGTCGTTCGCTCCTGTGAGCGGTGCATTTACTTCGTCACCTTGCGCGCGGTACTTGTGCCATTGCTTCTCACCTCTTTAATAAGGTACAAGCCATGGGTAGGTTCAGCATTGAGCCGTTGGCCGCTGAGATTATAATACAAGTAGCGCACCACATCGTTTGAACCCTCTGGGCGCAGGCGGTTAATGCCCGATGCGATTTTCTCGGTTACCTTCCAGCCTTTCTGCTCCGCCTCGGCCTTGTGCACGTCGGCACTGTTCTGACACGAGTACACCAGCTGATCGCTCCAAGTCACGCCTTGGATGGGTTCCTGACCATTGACGTCAGGTAGAGCTGCGATGATCTTATTCTGTTCAACATCAGCGATGGCGTTGTCCTGAAGGAACAGTCCCCGCAGACTTTTCTTGCCCTGAAGGTCGAGCGTGGTGAGTTTATTATGTTCGGTTGCTACCAGATGGAGGTCTTGGTTAGCCGACAAATCCAGGCTGGCATTCTCATTGCTGTCGCAACGGAGGTAATACATTCTCGGGTTTTTAGAGATGTCGAGGGTCGTCAACTGGTTGTTGCCGATATTGAAATCAAACAGGGATGGGTTGTTGCTCACATCGATGTTGGTAAGCTGATTGTGCTCGGCATAAACCCAAATCGGTCATTAGAAAATTTCGCTTTCATTTTGTCTTGAAATAGAATGAAAGATGCATATTGTGTTAGTATACAGATGCTATAACGATGGAACAGCCTGCTATAATCTGACTTTTTTGCACGAAAAATCTCTAATGACCGATTTGGGTTAAAATGCAACAAGGCAAAGAAGCGGTATTTTTGCACATACCGACCGACAGCCTCAACAATAATAAAAAAATAAAAGAAATGGAAGAAAAAGTAAAAACAATTGTTGATGCAGTTACGGAAAACGTTATCAACACGACAAAAGAAGTATTAACAAGTGATGAGGCTGCCCGTTATATGGGTATAAGCAAAAGTTGGCTTTATAAAATGACAATGAGGAAGCAAATACCACACTACAAACCAACGGGGAAAGTATGTTATTTTAATAGGAGAGAGCTGGAAGCGTGGTTACAGTCCAACCGCATAGCGACAGACAGTGAATTAACAAAACGTGCAACTGATTATTGTATGAAAGGAGGCACAAAATGAGCTTTCCAAAAATAAAATACTATGCTTTGTTGGAAGATACGACAGGAACAAGAAAAACTCCAAAGTTCACAATAGCAAGGGCGGTTGGGTATTATCCGCAAATGAATAAGCTAATAGGCAGGGACGGAAAAATATCTTTTGACTTTGTGGAAAAATTGAAAGAGGGGCTAACGGTACCAGCATGTAGACTACAAGCAAAAAATAGCCTCCGTAAGTTCAATTAAGAAATGCAACTTTTGGCAATAAACAAAAGGAGCGAAAAAG
>URFI01000183.1 GCA_900547085.1 uncultured Prevotella sp. | reverse complement strand
AGTGATGGCCCATGCCAACCGAATGGGAAATTGACGGAAAGTACCAATTCCTTCTTCTTCAATCTTTTGCTCTTTCTCATTGTAGGTGTATCGAACGTTTGACCAAATGTCTTGTTCTACATCTACATCCTCACCTTGTTCAGTCCTAACGTAAATTAAACCATCGCTCTCATCTCCCATGCCAATGACGGTGCCCAAGGTACCATTCACCCATCGCTTGTCCCTGTCGTTCTTGACAAACAAAATTTGCGCACCTGTTTTGATTTCAAGTTTCATGGGAGTGGGCAGATTGTTCTCGGGAAACTCGCCTTCGATGATGCCATAGAAGACAGTGGGTTCGCCTGGTAATTGTTGAAGGTGTTGCTGGTTGATGTAGTCCACGCTATCTCTTCGAGTAGATAAGGTGATTGACAGTCCGTCATGATTTTGTTGAGAGGCGTTTCCTACTCTTTGATTGAGAATGGACAAATCGGTTTGCGATGTGTTGGACGTTCTGATATGGTCTAATATACTGATGAAAAGTGGGTCAGTTTGTCGGTAAACTTCCTGAAGTTCGATACAAATCAACTGCAT
Source organism: uncultured Prevotella sp. (assembly GCA_900547085.1). Taxonomy (GTDB): domain Bacteria; phylum Bacteroidota; class Bacteroidia; order Bacteroidales; family Bacteroidaceae; genus Prevotella. The sequence continues at coordinate 3,629 of URFI01000183.1, read as the reverse complement.
CTCCCTGAAAACATGAGCATCAAAAAAGAATTTTGACGGATAAAATGGTTGTAGCAATGCGCGTTCTTCCTCTTTTAATACCGGCTCTAACTGATACATGTCGCCAACGAGTAATAATTGCTTTCCTCCGAAAGGAACGCGCATGTTCTGGGCATAAACGCGCAGTATCTTGTCAATGAAGTCGATGATGTCTGCTCTTACCATCGAGATTTCGTCGATGATGATGAGTTCTACTTCCTTGATAAGTTTGATTTTCTCGCTGTTATACTTGAGCGTCTTTCGAAGGTTACGCACGCTATACCTGTTGTCATTAGGTAATAGAGGATGGAAAGGAAGCTTGAAAAAACTGTGCAAGGTGCTTCCTCCCACATTGATGGCAGCAATGCCCGTTGGTGCAAGAATGACATGTTTCTTCTTGGTTGTTTGTGAGATGTATCGAAGAAACGTTGATTTACCCGTTCCAGCTTTCCCTGTTAAGAATAATGAGCGATGGGTGTACTGAATAATCTGCAGTGCGTTTTGCAACTCCAGATTATTCAGATCAATGTGTTCGATGTCAGTTTCCTTAGCCATACCCATTATAGATTATCCAAATGGATTACCTCTTCTGTAGGCGTATGGTTCTCATTAGAATTTACCGAGTTGTCTTTTTGTTTCTCCTTCTCGTCTTTGATTGGTTTGGAAACAGGGTTGCCAAATTCGTCTAGAATGATTTCTTCAGAGATAGAGTTCAAGCTATCTGTTGCTGTTGTGTCAACTCTTGCCTGCTGGTAATAACTCGGACAGTTGTACATGTCGCTGGTAATATCTTTATCTTTAGGCTTGCCAAATTTGGCATGATATTGTTTGAAGTTTGGATCATCCAATACTGCTTGTAAGAAGTAGCCACATATAGGTAGGGCAGTCCTTGATCCTTGCCCCAAAGCACCAGTGCGGAAATGGATGCTACGGTATTCTCCGCCTACCCATGCGCCTACCACCAGTTTTGGACTGATGCACATAAACCAAGCATCTGAGTGGTTATTGGAAGTTCCTGTCTTACCTCCCCATTCCGTATCATTGTGTTTTCCCACATATCCCCATAGGCTTTGTGACGTTCCGCCTGGTTCTTTTAGGCCACCCAGCAATAGTTGTTGGACGAGGAACGCACTCTTGTATGGAATTACTTGTTCGGTCTTGTTGGGTGCGATGTAGACTTGCCTCCCATCACGGTCAACGATGTGGGTAACCAGGATAGGCTCATGATGCTTTCCATCATCGGCGATAGTACTATAGGCATTTGCCATTTCCAGCAGGTTGACATCGCATGATCCTAACGCCAAGGACGGTTCATCTTCCAGTGGACTCTTGATTCCCATCTTCTCTGCCGTGTCAATGATTCGTTTGATGCCCATCTCTTGTCCGAGTCTCACGGCGATAGAGTTGATGCTTCTCGCAAAGGCACTCTTCAAGGGGATGGAGTCTCCGGAAAAACGTCCATTGGCGTTTCCCGGTGTCCATGTAACCTCTTCTTTCTTTTTCTTATCATATACTTTCATGGAGATGTATTCATCCCGGCGTTTGTCACAAGGTGTCAGTCCCTGGTTCATCGCCTCAGTATAAACAAAGAGCTTGAAGGTAGACCCCGGTTGGCGCATGGCAGTTACCTTATCATATTTCCATGAGTTGAAGTTGATGTCGCCTACCCAAGCCTTTACGGCTCCTGTCTGTGGCTCCATCGCAACCATGGAGCAGTGCATGAAGCGCACCATGTATCGTATAGAGTCCATGGTTGACATTTCTTTCTCTATGGTTCCTTCGTAATAATCAAACAATTTAACTTTGTGGGGCTTGTTCAAATAATAGGTAATAGAGTCTGGATTGTTTTGATATTTGGTAGCAAGGTATTTGTACACGGGCTGTCTTTGCGCAATTTGCTCAATGAATCCAGGAATAACCTTTCCGTTTTCATCAATCCATGGGTCATTTTTACCCCAGTGGTTGTTGAAGTTGCGTTGAATTTGCTTCATTTGTTTACGTGCAGCCTCTTCAGCATACTTCTGCATGCGGGTATCAATCGTGGTATATATCTTCAGACCACTGCTGTACAGGTCATATCCATTCTCCTCGCACCAATCCTTCAAATAGTTGGCGACAGCTTCCCTAAAGTATAATGCCTGACCGTCATAATTAGATTCTACGCTATAGCTAAGCTTAATAGGAATAACGCTCAGACTGTCATATTGCTTTTTAGATAGGTCGCCCTTGGTTACCATATTTTGCAAAACAACATTTCTACGTCTGAGACTATTCTTGGGATTGGCTATCGGGTTATAATGTGTTGTGGCTTTAAGCATGCCTACCAGCACGGCACCTTGCTCAGTTGTGAGATTCGCAGGTGTTGTGTTGAAATAAGTTTTACTGGCCGTTTTGATTCCATACGAGTTCGATCCAAAGTCAACTGTGTTGGCGTACATGGTAAGGATGTCGTTTTTTTCGTACAACATCTCAAGCTTTAAGGCAATAATCCATTCCTTGCTTTTCATGATTAGTATCTTGATACCTGGTATCTTACCAAGCAATCCAGTGGAATATTGCGTGCGTACGCGGAACATATTCTTGGCCAACTGTTGCGTAATCGTTGATGCTCCACGGGCATCATTTCCAACCAAAGCATCTTTGGCCGCACCAAAGAGTCCTTGAAAGTCAATGCCAATATGTCTATAGAATCGTTCGTCTTCCGTATCAATCAGTGCTTTCCAGAACTGCGGATTCACTTCTTCATACTTGACGGGTGTTCTGTTTTCATTAAAATATTTTCCTATGAGCTTCCCATCTGCACTATAAATCTCAGACGCCGAGGAGGTATTGGGATTCTTAATCTGGGCGAAACCTGGTGATTTGCCAAACAACCAGAGGAAATTAAGATCAACAGCTCCAAGATAGATGATAAGTGCTATCAGCCCTGAGAGCAAAGCCACGCCCGTCTTAACATACCAAGGGCGTCCTTGATACAGACTTTTATACCATGGCCATACGCCACGTAGTTTGACCCACAACCTGCTGAAAAAACTTTTTATCTTGTGAAGCATAATGGAAATAATTGATTTGCAAAGATAGCGAATTACTTGATGTCTATCGTTGATCGTCTATATAATTTATGATTTCTTCAATGTTCGTAGGCGAGAACCATTTGATTTGGTTGTCACGTTTGAACCACGTGACTTGTTTTCTCATGTATTGTCTTGTGTTTGACTGTATCTTTAGGATAGCATCATCCAATGAGATGTCACCGTCGAAATAGGCGAAAAGTTCTTTATAACCTACCGTATTCAAAGCATTTAGGCCCTTCTGTGGATATACCGCTTTGGCTTCTTCAATCAATCCTTGGTTCATCATTTTCAAGACACGGTTGTTGATTCGCTCATACATCTCTTCTCTGGGACGGTTGAGTCCAATCTTGATGATGTTGAAAGGCCGTATCTTCTTTGTGTTTTTACGATAGGAAGTATAGGTGTTCCCTGTCATATGGCATATTTCAAGCGCATGAATCACGCGTCTGGGATTGTGTAAATCCACAATTTTGTAATGTTCTGGATCCAGAACTTTTAACTCTGCAACGAGAGCATCCAAGCCTTCAGTCTCCAGTT
>URFI01000182.1 GCA_900547085.1 uncultured Prevotella sp. | reverse complement strand
TTGTCCAAACGAGAAATAGAAACGTTGACGCCAAGATCGAGTTTTGAACTGATTGCAGTAGTAAGGTTCAGTCGTGCAGAATAACGTTTCATGTTGTTATTGATGACATACGAGTCGTTATCTGACGCCGCCAAGCTCAAGAAATAAACCGTCTTTTGAGTTCCACCAGAGAATGAGGCGGAGACGTTGTGGCTCACTGCCGTCCGTGTCACCGCATCAATCCAATCGGTGTCATAGAGTTCAGGGAAGTTCATCCCATTAAAATACTGCGAATAGATTTGCGCATACTGTTTTCCGTTGAGCAATTTGAGTTTACCCAAAGGATTGTCAACACCCAAGGTGTAGTTAACCGTAACACGCGGACGTGCCTTACTACCCTTCTTGGTAGTGATGAGTACTACTCCAGATGCGCCACGCGAACCGTATATAGCAGTGGCAAAAGCATCCTTTAGAATTTCGATGCTCTCAATATCATCAGGGTTGAGCGTAGCAAGCGGATTCTTTTCGAACGAATATTTTAGGTCAGTGTTATATTGCAAGGACCCGCCGCCAGTTTGCATACCCATCATGGAGGCAGCAGGTATCGCTCCTCCAGACACATCGGTGGAATTGGCAGAACGGTCTGTACCGTAGATAGGCACCCCATCGATGACATAAAGGGGGTTGTTGTCTCCGATGATGGAGCTTAAGCCACGAATGGTCAAGACGTTAGCAGATCCCAAAGCACCCGATGATGTGGTCATGAAAACACCAGGAGCCTTGCCTTGCAACATTTGGTCCACAGAGCGAAAAGAGACATTGTCATCGAGCTTTACCGATGCTACCGACCCCGTGAGATCACGCCGTTCTTGCTTGCTATAACCAGTCACAACAAGGTCGGCCAGTACAACATCCTTGCTTTCGTGGAGCATGATATCCATTCGATTCGACTTTCCAACGACCCGCTGCTCTTTGTCAAACCCAATAATGCTGAACGATAATGTATCTCCGACAGAGGCAATAATATTGTACGCTCCTGTTTGGTTGGTAGTTGTATGCACATTCGTGTGTTTGACAACAACCGAAACCCATTCTATAGGGTTACCATTACGGTCTACCACGTTGCCGGTGATGGGCTTTTGTTGAGCGCGAATCGACACGCATGATAGAAAGATTAGAAGAAGAATGAAAAGAGCTTTTTTCATAGTATTAAAAAAGAAAGCTTCTCCTATGCACTCTATGGCAACGGGAGAAGCTTTGTTGTATTTTAAAATGTTACTTCATTGCCGCATTCCAAGTAGTATTAGCCCACTTAAACGGTTGCTGTGGAAACGCATAATCGCCTGTTGACACACTTTCGTAGCCGCCAAAGAACCAGGCTCCTTGTCCTGACACGACACCTGCAGCATAACGTACTCCTGTGAAACCTTCTGCGCTCACCTCTGTCCAATGTATGCAGTCCGTTGATCGATAAACCTTGGTATTTAAAACACGTGTCTTGTCTTCCTTGTAAATCTCACCACCCATGATGTAAACCACATTATCTGTAGCTACAACAGTGGCTTGGTAAAGATTGCTGAAACCTTGCACATTTTTAGCTTCTTCCTTCCACACTTTGCCATCGGTAGATGAGAAAATAGCATTATTCATGAATTTTGCATCAATGAAATTATTAAAGCCACCTACTATGTAGAGCTTTCCCTTGAAAGAGAAGAAGTTTGCGCCAATGGATGGCAAGTTGATAGACTCACCTTTGTCATTGAGTGTGGAGATGACTTTCCACTCATAGCCATTAGAAGACTCAAGCGTATTGCTGGCTCCCTGCGCCATACCCATGAACATGGTATATCCTCCATTTTGGAAAATCTTACCATTCAATATAGCATAGCTACAATATGGGTTGTTATACAGCCAAGTATCTTTCGCTTCAACCGCTTTCCCTTCGTCCTCTACTTTCAACTTTTCCGCCAGCGATTCAAAGTTTGTACCATCACTGGTGACATATCCGCGCCACACTTTAATGATAGGAGCTGGTCCCATCCATCCGTCCTCAATCTCGGCAGGAATTCCATATTTATCTGCACCCAACGTACGAATGCCACCTAAGACATAGAGCTTGTCGTTAAAAACAACCAATCGTGCTCCTTCTCCGCCAATGACGTCTTGGTTGGGCGATACCGCATAATTTACTTCTTGCCAATCTATGCCATTGATAGAACTGAAGAGCTGATAATGTTCTTCACCCTCACCTTTTTTTTCTCCAGTAGCTTTGGCACTGACAACGAGCGCATAAAACTTTCCCTTAAAGGAAACCACGTCTTGCCAAACTGCACCATTTACAGAGCCTGGCATTGCACTTGACTTTTTGACAAGACCCTTTTTCAGATTTTTGGCACGAACCACATTCAACTTATATGTCACTGTCTTCCCTGATGAGCCTTTCACTTGCAAAGTCACAGGATTGTTGGCATTCACCGTTACACCATCGGCACCAACTTCCTTACCATTGTAGCTAACTGTGGCCTCAAGCGTAGGAGTCACCTTTAAGACCGCCTCGGACAGAGCTGCCTCTGTTACATCCCAAGCCAAGCTGTCGTTGGTGTTTTCTATCGTGGCGTTATCTTTCGGCACCAACTTATATGACACCGTACTACCCATAGGTGTGATAGTACCCGACACAATACCGACTGCCTGTTCCTTTGTGTCTTCATCATCTGAACAAGCGGTAAATGCTGCAACTACGGTAGCAAGCAATATAAAAACAGAATACTTCAATTTCATAGTCAAAACTTTTTTAAATGAATACACCACAATTATCTAAAACGCTAAATCTTTCTTTCTTCAAACGGATTGAACCTATCCATCCACCCGCTGTCACGGGTGAATGGTTTTAGGTATGTTTACATGGACATGGCACCCATACTAATGCTGGTGCCTTTCTCTTCTACTGGAGCTTTGCCAGCTAACACATCTTCTATACCTTTCCTTATTTCGTCCCCACGAACATGTTTTCTATAAATGCGTCCGTCTTTATCAATAATAAGGATAAATGGTATGCCAGAGAATTGGTAGAGGTTCATTACCTCTTTTCCTCCGTCAGACACCCAACCCTGATGCCAAGGCATGCCTTCTTCGCCCATGGCTTTCACCCAAGCGTCGCGCTTTGCATCAATTGAAACGCTCATAAACTCAACACCTTTATCTTTGAAATCGGCATATATTTTCTTAAGATTTGGTATTTCCTGGCGACAAGGTCCACACCAGCTGGCCCAGAAATCGAGTACTAGCACCTTACCCTTGAAGTTGGCAGGGCTAATCGTCTTACCTTTAGGCGATTTACATTCAAAAGCAGGCATGGGTGCACCAACCTTGACACGCTCGGTACGCATCTTTTCTTCTGCCTTGTCTTTGTGGAATTGCGCAGCCAGCTCATTGGCTTGCGGAGATACAGTAGCCAATCGTGCCAATGCATCATCGATGAGTTTCTTATCTTGCTCGTAATCCAATTGCTCAATAGCTACCATCACACTGGGGCGGTCAGCGTAGTGCTCCACATAATAGCGACACCGTGCGTCATAATCATCTCCCATGAAATCATAAAGCGCATTGGTCAACGATTTTTGGTTAGCCTCATCGGCAAACTTCGTAACATAGGTTTTTTGTGAATAGACAATCATCGACTGATAATTACGATAAGCGTCGAAATTCAACAAGTTCATCAACTCATTGTTTTTACCACCTTTTATATATACGTATGGAGGATTTTTGATTTTAATAGCTGCCGTGTCTACTCCACGAAAATCAATATCCAGGTTCTCGTCTTGCAACCAAACATTCACAGCTTGCCATCCGCCACAATCAACCATAGCCTCACCTATTTTATCGGCTGGCACAGATATGGTATAATTATGGGTAGCTGGGTCAACCGTGGTTTCAGCCAACAACTGTTTCAAAGTACCTGAAAAGCGATACACACCTACTTTGAAATCATCCTCAATGAATTTTACATTTCCTTTGATAGTAACTGTGCGTTGACCAAAGGCACACATAGGAAGCAGAAACAGGGCTGCCACCAACATAACACAATAATTCTTAAACAAGTTTTTCATTTATTTACAATAATAATTGTTTGTAATATAGGTTGTTTGCAAACATCTTGTTTGCTAAAGATTGCGAAAAATAAGAAAAAAAAACGTGACGTACAATTTTTCATGGGTAAAGCACGATGCATTTTATTATTGTTATAGTCTTTTAATATATTATT
>URFI01000181.1 GCA_900547085.1 uncultured Prevotella sp. | reverse complement strand
AACGGGACGTTCTTTCGTGAAATGTCTTTTGCGGCAATATTCTTTTAGATTCTTTTGCTTCTTTCGTTGTTAAAACAAATTGCCAACAAGCAATCTTTTTTAATTGTAATAGCTACGGGTTGCAACGCTGACTTTTTGTTGTTTCCGTGCTTTTTCTTAACTTTGTGGCATGCTCATGAAGTATGTAGATGTCATTGTTCCGCTGCCTTTGGAAGGCACGTTCACCTACTCGGTTCCGCACGACCAGGCTGACAGGGTGCGGTTTGGTGTGCGTGTGGCCGTGACGTTTGGTGCCTCGAAGGTGCATACCGCCATTGTGGTGAGGGTGCATCAGGACAAACCCGCCTTTAACGTTAAAGACATCGTTGACGTGATTGATGACCAACCCATGCTTTTGGAGCAGCAATACCAGCTGTGGCAGTGGCTGTCGGGGTACTACATGGCCCCGCTCGGCGACGTGTACAATGCCGCTTTGCCCGCCGGACTGAAGGTGGAGGAGAACTATAAGCCTCGTACGGAGACGTATATCGACCTGTGCGAACCGCTGCGCAACGAGCAATCGTTGAACGTGGCCCTTGACCTGTTGAAGCGAGCGCGCAACCAGCGAGAGGCTCTCATGCACTTCTTGCGCATCTCACACTGGGAAACGATAGAAGGAACGCAGACTGCGGAGCCGGTGGTGGACATCACCCGGGAGGAGTTGATGAACGTGTCGCGCTGTTCGTATGCCGTCATCAAGAGCCTGGTAGAGCGGAAAATACTGTTCACCTACGAGCGGGAGGTGGGACGGCTCAATGACCATGGCGAGGAACATCTTGAAAATGTAAAGCGTTTGAATGAGGCCCAACAGGAAGCGTACAACCAGATTGTTTTTCAATTTCTCAAGAAAAACGTGGTTTTGTTGCATGGCGTAACCTCCAGTGGCAAAACCGAAATCTACATACACCTTATTAAAAAGGCACTTGAGGAAAAGAAGCAGGTGCTGTATCTGTTGCCTGAGATAGCCCTCACGGTGCAAATTACCAGTAGACTAAGACATGTGTTTGGCAACAAACTGGGCATCTACCATTCTAAATATAGCGATGCCGAACGTGTGGAAATATGGAAAAAACAGCTTTCGCACCATCCATACGAGGTGGTATTGGGAGCGCGCAGTGCCGTGTATCTGCCCTTTCAGCGGCTCGGGTTGGTCATCATTGACGAAGAACACGAAACCTCTTTCAAGCAACAAGACCCCTCGCCACGCTATCATGCACGGTTGGCAGCCATCGTGTTGGCGGGGATGTATGGCGCGAAGACCTTGCTGGGGACGGCCACTCCGTCGGTGGAAAGCTATTATAACGCCTGCCAGGGCAAATATGGATTGGTGACCTTGACCTCGCGGTACAAGGACATTCAGCTGCCGGAGATTAGGGTGGTGGACACGAAAGACCTGCAACGGCGCAAGATGATGACGGGACCTTTCTCGCCACCGCTCATCGCTGCCGTGAATGAAGCGTTGAAGAGCGGGCAGCAAGTGATACTGTTTCAGAACCGACGCGGCTTCGCGCCGATGATAGAGTGCCGCACTTGCGGTTGGGTTCCAAAGTGTACCAACTGCGATGTGTCGCTCACCATGCACAAAAGCATGAACTTGTTGACCTGCCATTATTGCGGTTATACCTATCGCATACCTGCGGTTTGCCCCGCATGTGGCGGCACCGACCTGCGTGGTCGTGGCTTTGGAACGGAGAAAGTGGAGGAGTATGTGGGGCAATTGTTCCCCGAGGCGCGTGTCGCCCGCATGGACTTGGACACCACGCGCACCCGCAATGCCTACGGAAGGATTATCGACGACTTCTCTTCTGGTCGCACCAATCTGCTCATCGGCACCCAGATGGTGAGCAAAGGACTTGACTTCGACCGGGTTAGTGTGGTGGGAATACTCAACGCCGACGCCATGCTGAACTATCCAGACTTCCGCGCTTACGAACACGCCTTCATGATGATGGCGCAGGTAAGCGGTAGGGCCGGGCGTAAAGGGCAGCGGGGAAAGGTGTTCTTACAGACCAAAAACAAGGAGTTACCCATCATCAGGCAGGTGGTGGAGAATGACTATCAAAGATTTTATGAGGCACTGTTGGAAGAACGGAGATTGTTTTCTTATCCGCCCTTCCATCGGTTGGTATACGTTTTTTTGCGTCATCGGCACGACGATGTGGTAGAAACGGCCGGCATAGAGATGGGCAGCAGGCTCAGACAGGGATTGGGTGAGCGTATTTTAGGTCCTGACAAACCTTCGATAGCGCGCGTGAAAAACCTGCACATCCGCAAGATTGTCATCAAGTTGGAGAACGGTATCGACCCAAAGGCGGTGCGCCTTTACTTGCGTACCGTGCAGCAACAACTGTTGCAGGACAAGCGTTATGCTGCCCTGCAAGTGTACTACGATGTCGACCCCATGTAAATATCGTTGGACGATATTGCTTCTTTTTTAAGCGAGATAGATGAAAATATCCCGCTTTTCTTTTTCATGGTGATGAAATATTTCTTTTACATGATTGTAACATCTATGTCCTAATTTTGCATTCGTAAAAGTGAACAGGCTAATTTTATGAAGAAAATTGTATTAACGACAGTACTGATTTTAGGCATCATTCCTGTCTGTCTTGCTGATTCTTTGACAGGTATAGTGAAAGATAAGTTAACGGGTGAGACGCTTATTGGTACCGTAGTTCAAGTGAAAGGTGAGAAACATCATGCCACCTCTACAGGCTTGGACGGTTCTTTCGTATTGAAAGATCTGCCCAATGAAGGCTACATTACGTTGATAGCCAGCTATATTGGTTATCAATCCAAGGAGGTTCAGGTGGATATGTCCGCAGGAAAGTCTATCAATCTGGAGCTGGAACCCGAACTACAAGAACTAAAAGAGGTGGTTGTCAGGGGATTTCGTACAAAAGACACCGATGTAAGTGCTTATGCGATGGTGAAAAATTCGTCGCAAGTACTCAATGTGATGAGTGCGCAAGCCATTCAGGTGTCACCCGATGTCAATGTGGCAACAGTGCTGCAACGTGTCTCTGGCGTAACGATGCAGCACGATGCGTCGGGTGAAGCCTCGTATGCCATACTAAGAGGAATGGACAAAAGGTACAATTATACCTTGGTTAACGGCGTGAAAATACCCAGTCCCGATGACAAAAATCGCTATATTCCCTTGAATATCTTCCCTTCAGATTTGATGGACAGGATTATTGTTTCTAAGTCGCTCACTGCCGATATGGAAGGCGATGCTGCGGGTGGTGTGGTAGATATGAACATGAAAGATGCTCCAGGCAGTTTCAGACTTCAAGCGAATGTAGCAACAGGGGCAACCGATTTCTTTTGGCAAGGCAATAAAACTCAATCACCATTCGGACAAATCAATTACGATTTTTTAAGTGCTAAGCGCGGAAATACTACCTCTACAGCGCCCTACGAGCATTATGGAAGTACGTACGATGCGACCAATGCCGACTTTAAGAATGGTGGAACTCAGCTTTCACGCCACAAAGTACCAATGCCCAATGTCCATGCAGGCATCTCTATCGGCAATCGTTTTTGGGATAAAAAGCTTGGAGTGATATTCGCTACCAACCTGCAGAATACGTATCGTGGCACCGAACGCGAGCTCAATAAGGAGGTGATGGCCAACGGTGAGGAAACAGCTTACATCAGTTCCATCAAGAAAAGGCTCTATTCCATCCATGATCTCAACCTGGGTGTGCATGGAAAGATTGACATCACGCTTGACAATCACAAGATAGAGTGGTATAATATGTACGTGCGTCGTCAAGCGGACAACACACGCTACAGCATGGATATCACGACCGACTACGACTTTGACCTTGCAAATGGCAACTGGACACGTGCGGATGAGATGCGTACCATGACACAAACGCAGAATATCTTTGCATCCAATATCAAAGGAACGCATCATTTCACGCGTAACCTCACGGTAGATTGGGCTGGACTTTTCGCCGATGCCAGAGAGAAAGATCCTGACCGTATCTATACCACTATCAAGAACACCGTGACAGAAGGCAAGGTCACTAAGATATTCCCAGCATCACAGGAGCGTCGTTTCCAACATAATGATGATAAAGACTGGACGGGTTATGTCAATCTTTCGTGGGCGACTCCTTTCAGAGAAGGACTGAAAGCAGTATGGAAAACAGGTGCTATGTATCGCAACAAGAAGCGTAATAATCGATATTACTCTTATATATCTGTACCCTCAGATA
>URFI01000180.1 GCA_900547085.1 uncultured Prevotella sp. | reverse complement strand
AAAAATGTCCGGGAACCCTTTGCAACAGATGCTCATAATCAAGTCGGGCAAAATTATATCTCCCCAATTTTTGATTGGCGAAAGCCCGATAATACAAGGCGGCGATGTTGTCTTGATCTTTGCCTAGCACCCTATCATACTCGTCTTTAGCATACTGCCACTGCTCTAATTGTAAATTCCACGCAGCTTTTTTCAACCGCAAGTCCACACTATCAGGATGATATTCCAAGGCTTCGGTGGCCTTCTTCAAACTGTCACGCAACGCTTCACGCTGTTGTGCAAAGCCGTTTAAAGGAAAAAGAGACATGAAAAAGAGTACGAAAACAGACAAGATGCACGCCTTTTCCCTGAAAGAAAAAGCATCTAAAGTACATCTCAACATGCTGATAAAATCCCTCATAACAGTCTCTTATTCACTATTTTATACCAAAATCTCTATCGTATTCATTGAGAAAAGTGTCCATTCGTCAAAACGGAACAGACTCTGCTGGAGGCAAATCTCCTAAAGGTGTGGACTCTGGAGGTGGGAATCCTCCATTAAGACGCGACTCCATAAACTCGCCACCTTCTGGAATTGGCATCGAATAACCTTCGTCCAAGTTCTCGAAACGCGTATACTCGCCACGGAAATTAAGCAGCACATCGCCCGTCGCACCTTTACGATGCTTGGCTATGATGATTTGAGCTTTACCGCGTAAGTCCACCCCATTGTTGTCTTCATACAACCGATAATACTCCGGTCTGTGCACAAACAGCACCAAGTCGGCATCCTGTTCGATGGCTCCCGACTCGCGAAGGTCACTCAACTGCGGCCGTTTTCCCTCCAATCCATCACGATTCTCCACGTTACGGCTCAACTGTGACAGAGCCAGCACTGGAATATCCAGCTCTTTAGCCAGTCCCTTTAGTGAGCGGGAGATAGTAGAAACCTCCTCCTGACGGTTGCCAAACCGCATGCCATTGGCATTCATCAGCTGCAAGTAGTCTATCATGATAATCTTTACGCCTTTCTCTCTGACCAGCCTACGCGCCTTGGTTCTTAGCTCAAAGATACTCAGTCCGGGCGTGTCATCAATATAAATAGGTGTACCCATCAGGTTTCTCACTTTCGTATCAAAACGCTTCCATTCATCAGCAGTCAATTGTCCACTCAGAATCTTGTTGCCCGCAATCTCACAAGTATTGGATATCAAGCGGTTTACCAACTGTACATTGTTCATTTCCAGTGAGAAAAAGGCAATAGGTTCATGATGATCTACAGCGATATTCTTAGCAATAGAGAGTGCAAACGACGTTTTTCCCATGGCCGGACGACCCGCAATAATCACCAAGTCTGACTTCTGCCAGCCACTTGTAATGCCATCCAGTTTGGTATATCCAGAAGGTATTCCCGTCAAATCGCCTGTGTTAGCGGATGCCTTTTGCAGTATTTCCGTTGCTTGAGCTATCACAGGATCAATTTGCGTATAGTCCTTCTTCATGTTGGTTTGTGACAACGTGAAGAGGTCACTTTCGGCTTCTTGCATCAACTCATCTATATCCTGCGACTCATCAAACGCCTTGGTTTCGATGACACTGGCATAAGAAATCAACTGACGAGCCAGCGATTTCTGCGAAAGTATTTTGGCATGATACTCAATGTTGGCTGATGACGCAACCTGTGCACTAAGCTCCACTACATAGGCAGCACCACCTATCTCCTCCAACGCCCCCTCTCTTTTCAACTGATCGGTCACGGTGATGATGTCAACAGGCTTCTCCTCCATCGTCAACGACTGGATGGCATGGAAAATCTTCTGGTGCCTTGGCTCGTAGAATGACTCAGGACGAAGAATCTCGGAAATGATGGAAAAAGCGTCTTTGTCAATCATCAGTGCCCCCAGAACAACTCTTTCTACGTCAGTTGCTTGTGGCTGAACATGTGCATAAGAGTTATCTATCGGTGTTGGACGCTTGTTTTTGGTAGTGGCCATGGTTGAAGTATTTTATTGTTTTACCAACTTGGGAATGCAAATGTATAAAAAATAGTTCAACTATCGCCCATTGGCGTTCATCTTTTTACATTCCACACTGCTCTACAGTAATCATGACAAAGTGGAATAAAATCTTACAATTCGTTTTGCTATCTTATTGATTTAGTATATCTTTGTCAGCAAAAACACAAATATTACTTATGGAAAACAAGGAAAAAGAGTCAGTGCAATTACCTGAAAATGCTTTCAGGGAGCTGAAAGAAGGAGAAGAGTATCAACCCATCATGCGCGCAAACCAAACCTACCCCGAGGTCAATGCGTGGTCAGTGACATGGGGTATCCTCATGGCGATGTTGTTCTCGGCCGCAGCAGCCTATCTGGGTTTGAAGGTAGGACAGGTGTTTGAGGCAGCCATCCCCATTGCCATCATCGCCGTAGGCGTGTCAACAGCCGCCAAGCGAAACAAGGCACTTGGTGAAAATGTGATTATACAGAGCATCGGAGCCTGCTCGGGTGCGGTGGTAGCTGGAGCCATCTTCACCCTGCCTGCCATTTACATTCTTCAAGCCAAGTACCCCGAAATGAGCGCATCGTTCATGAAAATCTTTATGAGTTCGGCACTGGGAGGAGTCATCGGCATTCTATTTCTGATTCCTTTCCGCAAATATTTCGTGAGCGACATGCATGGCAAATATCCATTCCCCGAAGCCACTGCCACCACGCAAGTACTCGTGAGCGGTGCCAAAGGCGGGTCGCAAGCCAAGCCATTGCTCATGGCCGGACTGGTTGGTGGGCTTTATGACTTCATCGTAGCCACCTTTGGATGGTGGAACGAGAACTTCACCACCCGCGTCTTCGGCTTGGGTCAGCAGCTGGCCGACCAGGCAAAACTGGTCTTCAAGGTAAACACCGGCGCAGCCGTAATGGGTCTTGGCTACATCATCGGACTGAAATATACCTTTATTATCTGTATGGGTTCGTTCGCCGTTTGGTGGCTCATCGTGCCAGGACTATCATTGTTGTTTGGCGACACTATCTTAAACATCGGTGGCACCAACCTCACCATGACGGTGGGCGAGATGTCTCCCGAGCTGATTTTCACCACTTACGGCAAGAGCATCGGTATCGGTGGCATTGCCATGGCGGGCATCATTGGCATCATCAAGAGCTGGGGTATCATCAAAAGTGCCGTTGGACTGGCAGCTAAGGAGATGAAAGGCCAAGGTGAGGTGACGAAAGAAGAGATACGCACACGCAGGGACATCTCGTTCCGGGTCATTGCCATCGGCTCCATTGCCGCCATTCTCATCACCTTCGTATTCTTCCTTTTGGGCGTGATGCACAACTTTACGCATGCGCTGATTGCCATTCTTTTAGTGGCCGTCATTGCCTTTTTGTTTACCACCGTGGCAGCCAACGCCATTGCCATCGTAGGCAGCAACCCGGTATCGGGCATGACCTTGATGACACTTATCTTGGCCAGCGTGGTGATGGCAGCCGTGGGACTCAACGGTCCGGAGGGCATGGTAGCCGCTTTAATCATGGGAGGCGTGGTGTGTACCGCTCTCTCCATGGCCGGTGCGTTTGTCACTGACCTGAAGATTGGCTATTGGTTGGGAACGACGCCAGCCAAACAAGAAACTTGGAAGTTCTTGGGAACCTTGGTCAGTGCAGCAACTGTAGGCGGCGTGATGATGCTGCTCAATCAAACCTACGGCTTCGATCCGGCACAACAAGGGCATCTGGTGGCACCGCAAGCCAATGCCATGGCAGCCGTCATCGAGCCTTTGATGAATGGTGCGGGCGCCCCTTGGGTCTTATACGGCATTGGTGCTTTGCTGGCCATCATCCTCACTTTACTCAAGATTCCCGCACTGGCATTTGCATTGGGTATGTTCATTCCGTTGGAACTCAACACACCACTCCTCATCGGTGGCGCCATTCACTGGTTTGTCACCACACGCAGTAAAAACAATGAGGTAAACAAACAGCGCGGAGAAAAGGGTACGCTGCTGGCCAGCGGCTTCATCGCCGGCGGTGCGTTGATGGGCGTTTTGAGCGCGTTGCTACGCTTTACAGGCTTCAATCCCATCAATCCCGACTGGCTTGCCAACCCCTTGTCCGAATTGCTTTCACTGGCCGCTTACCTGCTATTGATTAGCTATTTCATCTTAGCTACGCGCGACAAGAGTAAGGCTTAAAGGGCGGTTCTATAAATTAGCTTTGTCAGATTGTGCGACTATTTTTGTGGTCAATTTGTTTGTGAGTGAAGGAGTATAGCGAGCTATACGACT
>URFI01000179.1 GCA_900547085.1 uncultured Prevotella sp. | reverse complement strand
TTTCATAAACATTTGATGACTATGTGCGGTGGTAATTTATAGAACCAGCCTTTAACTCGAAGTTAGTTGCGAAATTTGGCAAAACGTAAACTGGCCAACATACAAAAACCTTACGGCGGTAATTTATAGAACCGCCCTAAAATGTTGAGTGCGAACTTTTCTTATATTCGCACTTTTCCTTTCTAATTGGGATTAGCGTTACATTCTTCATTTTGCTCCTTTGATGCCTATCAATGTTTCTTGTTTTCACCTTTATTCTGTCGTACCTTTGCATCGTCAGTCAGAGAGACTGATTCGGCAGACAATCAATCCAGGAAGCGGTAACCCAGACGATAAGCCGGCATCGAACAGGAAACCGCGTACCATGAAAAACACACAGCCGAGAATTAATAATCAATCATTTAAAACACACAAATTATTATGGCAGTAATGTATAAACTGTATCAAGACAAGAGAGTGAGCTCTTCAACCAAAGGCAAGTGGTATGCCCGCGCCATTCATCCACAAGTGATCGAAACCGACGCTCTGGCCGAACGCATTCAGCGCAACTGTACCGTGAAACGCAGTGACGTGGTGGCCGTACTGGCCGAGTTGGTAGAGGTGATGCAAGACGAATTGCAGCAGAGTCGCGTGGTGAAGCTCAACGGGTTTGGATCGTTTAAAATTGGTTTGAGAACTAAGCCAGCCGAGAAGGCAGCCGATTTTAACGTGACCAGCAACGTGGTGAACTATCGCGTGAACTTCCTTCCTGAGATGACGGGTGGAGGCGGCAAGGGCAAGAAGCGCAACCGCAAGTTCCTCGACGGTCTCAAGGTTCAGGAGGCTCCCAAGAACCCCGTGGACACGAAGAAACCCGCCGAAGGAAAACCTGAGGAAAACGTAGATCCCAATCCGAAACCTTAAATCTTCCATCCTCCCTGCCCATTGGGTGGGGAGGAGTTTTTAGAAAAAAATAATCACTATGAAACGCATCAATTGGAAACTTATATTCAAGATCATCATCACCATCGCCACCGCCATCCTGGGCATGCTCAATTCGCAAGACAAACTGCCTTACAACGAAAATTGAAGAGCATCACGGGAGGACCGTTGGACTGGGCGTATCGAACAGTGGAACGTACGTCTGCGCCTCGTGACGAACGTACTTTTGCTTCTGGCAGCCATCGTGGCTATTCTCAGTTGCTCGAGGATTCTCTGAAGGGCGGTGCTACAACAAAGCAGATTTAAAAACCGCCCAGAAATAATGCAAAGCCAACCCGCCACGGTTGGCTTTGCTTTTGGCTGATGCAGCATGACAGGGTAACGCTAGCTGCTTATCCCCTGGGGCGGAATCGGGCTATGGAACGGACGTGATGCATCCCTTTTTGTGAAAACTATTGGCCGAGAGAAAGTATCATTTTAGGTTTGTAACAAATATTTCATGCGTTTTTTCTTGGTTTGGTATGGACGAATGCCTACATTTGCACGTAAAATAGTAAGTTACAATACATTTCATGGCATACTGGTTGGCTGATGTTTGACGCGATACTCCATTTTTACAATATACTTTTAAATTGGGACCACACGGCGTTGTTGGCAGTGAACGGCTACCATTCTGAATTTTGGGATCATTTCATGTGGATGTACAGTTACAAGTGGACCTGGGTGCCGTTCTATGTTAGTTTGGCCTATGTGGTGTTTCGCAACTTTTCGCTGAAAGCAAGTCTGCTGTTTGTGCTGTGCATCACGCTGGTTATTACATGTGGCGACCAAATTACATCCACGGTGATTCGTCCATGGGTGGGGAGACTGCGGCCGAGTCATTTGGATAATCCCATCTCACCGCTTGTCCATATTGTGGACGGATACCGTGGTGGAGCTTTCAGCTTTCCGTCGGCCCATGCCGCCAATAGTTGGGGACTCACCAGCTTTATGATTCTTCTCTTGCGACGGCGTTACCTCTGCCTGTTTCTGGTTTTCTGGGCCTTGCTCACGTGTTATTCCCGTTTGTATCTGGGCGTTCACTATCCTGGCGACTTGTTGGCAGGCATGTTCATTGGTGTGCTGTGTGCCAGCGTCATCTACTATTTGTTTCGTTTTTTGTCGAAACGCTTTGTCGATGCCGATGAGGTGAAACCCAAAAAGATGGTGCATGTGTACAGTCCGCTTGTCGTGGGGTGTCTCACGATGTTGATGATGGCGGGTCTGAGTTGTTAGCGGCAGGAACACAACAATGCAGAACAACGAATGGAGTTGAAAACATGACCGATCACCATCAACGATTAGACGAATCCTTGCAGGAATCATGCGGCGACAACGGTGCTGAAGATTTGACACCTGTCGGGGAGCAGGTGGCCGTCTGTGGCGAGCCTTTTCATCCCATAGCTTATTTTCACTCACCATTTACGTCCAAGTTTGGCATTCCCAAACAGAGCGGACTGGCTGCTGGTTTGCACGGTACGCTTGTCTTTGAGTCTCCTTATCGCCAAGCTGATGCCTTGCGGGGCATCGAGGGTTTTGACTATCTGTGGCTCATTTGGCAGTTCAACGCCAATCCACATCAGTCGGGCAGCCTGTTGGTGCGCCCGCCTGTGTTGGGCGGAAACCAGAAGGTAGGCGTGTTTGCCAGTCGTTCACCCTTCCGTCCCAACCCCATTGGTCTGTCATCTGTCTTGCTGGAGCGGGTGGAGTGGGATACCCCGCAGGGACCTGTGTTGCATGTGCTGGGGGCCGACTTGATGGATGGGACGCCTATCTACGACATCAAACCCTACGTTCCTTATGCCGACTGTCATCCGGAAGCCCGAAGCGGGTTTACCGATTTGTCGAAGATTCAGCGGTTGGAGGTGGTGATTTCCGATGAGGTGGCGCGCCAGTTCACGCCTGACAAGTTGCGCACTTTGAAAGAGGTGCTCTCCCTTGATCCGCGTCCGGCTTACCAACGGTCGAGCGAAAAAACATACGGCATGCCGTTTGATGGAAAGGATGTGAAGTTCAGGGTTGTAGAAAATGATTCCACCCATGACTGTGATGGGCAAGAGGCACAATCAGCATCGTCTGCCTGTTGTGCCACGGAAAACTCTTCATTAAATATGTCTGACGGAGTGGTGCGTGGAGGAACCTTGATTGTTCTGGGCATCTCTGAAGGATGAATAAAAAATCCACTGATGACTGATGACCAGAAGTGGGCAACAGTCAGCAGTGGAATTATGATGAATCGCGCAGGATACGCACCAATGTCTAAATGTGGCTGGCGTTAGTCGTTATCTTCTTCTTCAGTTGAGGGAACAGCCTGTTCGGATTGTTTGGAATCGCCAAGATTGGTCATCCTCACAATCACGATACTCACTTCGTACAGCATCCAAATAGGCAGAGAGACGATGAGCAAGGTGAATACGTCGGCCGTGGGTGTGACGATGGCCGCGAGGATGAGAATGGCGACAATGGCATGTCGGCGGTATTTAGACATCCATTCGGCCCGCAGCAATCCGAAGATGGCCAGCAGCCAACTGATAACGGGAATCTCAAACACAATGCCAAACACCAAACTCATCATGAGCATCGTGTCCATATACGATTGCAGCGACAGCATGGTTTGCACTTCATTGCTGACCTGATAGGTACCTAAAAAGCGAACCGTGAGGGGGAAAATGAGATAATAATTGATGAGAATGCCAATGATGAACATGACGTACCCACTGCCCACAATCTTGAGGGCATAGCGTTGTTCGCGCTGGTACAGAGCGGGTGCGATGAACTTGTACAAAACGTACAAGATGTAAGGTGAGGCGCACAAGACTCCGAAGCAGAGCGCCGTCTTCATGTGTATCATGAACTGCTCGGTGAGCCCGATGTTCACCAATTGGATGTTGAACGGCTCTACGCCCAGCAGGCGATAGGTCACAAAGTGGCTGTCCTTGGGTGCCAGTACAATGTTAAAAAGCTCTTCCTTGAACATGAATGCCGCGATGCCACAGATGAGGGCTACGGCAATAATGCGTATGAGCGTGCCACGAAGCACGTCCAAATGTTCCCAGAAGGTGAGTTCTAAATCTTCTTCCATCATGAAACCCTCCATGGGTGGTGTGTCAATCCCTTCCTAATGTGGTGGGATAGGAGAGTGTAAGAAAGACTGCTGTCGTCTTATTTCTTCGTCTCTGTGTCGTTGGTTTGTTGGTCTGGATCGAGGTCTTTCTCGATGCCGTTCACGCCATCTTTGAAACTTTTCACTCCTTTGCCCAAGCCTTTCATCAGCTCAGGGATTTTCTTTCCTCCAAACAGGAGAAGAACAACAAGTACGATGAGTACAATTTCCGGTGTTCCTAACATAATATCAATGTTTGAA
>URFI01000178.1 GCA_900547085.1 uncultured Prevotella sp. | reverse complement strand
CCATCTGCGCGCTGACCGCCGCATTGACGGCGCCAGCGGAATTCCGCTTGATACACGGAACTTCAACCAGACCGCAGACCGGATCACAGGTTAGTCCCAACATATTTTTGAGGGCAAATGCCGCTGCATTCGCGATACACTCCGCATCGCCGCCCTGCAGATATGCCAGCCCCCCTGCTGCCATCGCACTTGCTGAACCAATCTCCGCCTGGCATCCACCCGATGCACCGGCGATGCTCGCATTTTCTGCAATAACCGCACCGATTCCTGCGCTGACAAAGAGCGCCTCGACCATCCGGTTCTCCGTTTCCTTACAATATTCCTCATACGACAAAAATACCGCCGGAATCACCCCGCATGCGCCCGCCGTCGGAGCCGCCACGATTCGTTTCATACAGGCGTTGGACTCTCCCATTTTCACCGCTTTTTCCATCACAAGCCCCATGTATCCGCCCGCCAGGCTGCGACCGGAGGCATTGTATGCGTGCAGTTTTTCTCCGTCGCCGCCCGCCATTCCACTTGCCGAGACGATCGAGCCGTCGTATTCCTGATCTGCCTGGCGCATCGCCTGATACATCTGCCGCATTGTTTCAAACGATTCTTCCACCGTCACCTGGCGTTCCTGCACATCTGCCAGAAGAACCACCTTCCAAAGCGGAATCTGATATTCGTTCGCTAAGCGGATTAGATCATTCACTGAATGATATAACATTTCCATTTTCCCGTTCCATTCCTTTTCTTATATGAACCTTTCCTATCGAAGACTTAAATATGTTACCTTTCGGATACCCTCCTGACGGCGCAGCCACACAAGCCCTTCTTCCGGAATCTCTTGATAAAGATCATCGAGCGACTTGACGCCAATCTTCTCCAACATCTGAGCTACATCCTCTTCCGTATGTGGAAAAAACTTGTAAGTCATCGTATTTATTTGTTACAGAATTCTTCGTATTTCTTGGCATCCATCAGGTTGTCCAGCTCGCTGGTATCCGACAGTTCTACCTTGATAATCCATGCACCGAAAGCATCTTGGTTAATCAACTCTGGTGTGTCTTCCAAAGCCTCATTCACCTCTACGACCGTTCCACTCACGGGAGTGCTGAGGTCACTGGCAGCCTTGACGCTCTCAACGGCACCAAAATCGTCGCCTGCTTCTAACTCATCGTCAACGTCTGGTAGGTCCACATAAACGATGTTACCCAATGCCTGTTGCGCATAATCGGTAATGCCGATGCTGGCGATGTTGCCTTCTACTTTTACAAACTCATGTGACTCACTGTAATAGAGTCCTTCAATCACTTTTGCCATAATATGTTATATTAATTAATGTTATACTTGATAGTTGCTTAACTGTGTTCTCCGTTCATTCCCTCATCGTTGAAAAAAGCTATTTGGGAAACGGTGACAGGCTTCCATGCTCTTCGGACTTGTCCTGTTGATGGAAAGCACCGTTGGGAGAAATCCACAGCCATGTTAGTCTTTCTTATAATGTTTGTCGTAGAATCTCTTCTTCACGACCACACACTTAAATGTCTTTTTGCGAATCTGGATTTCCAGTTCAGTACCTAATTTTGCATCAGGCTTGTTCACCAGAGCGAAGGCCACACTCTTATCCACGCTGATGGCATGGTAGCCAGTGGTAATCACTCCAACCTGATTTCCATCCCTCAGAACGGCATAGCCATGACGAGGAATGGCCTTGTCTTGCAGCTCCAGACCGATTACTCTTTGCTTGACGCCTTCTTCTTTCTGCTTCACAATGGCCTCTTTGCCGATGAATTCTTCCTTATCCAGTTTGCAGAACATGCTCAAACCAGCCATGACAGGCGAAATCTCTGCTGACAATTCGTTGCCATAAAGCGGCAATCCCACTTCGAAGCGCAGGGTGTCGCGACAGCCAAGGCCACAGGGTACGCACCGCTTGCTCGCCATCAAGGCATCCCATGTATTAATAATGTACGCGTGAGAGCCGTAGATTTCAAATCCGTCTTCGCCCGTGTAACCCGTGCGACTGATGATGACATTCTCACCATCAACGTCTACTGTCTTCGCTGTATAGAACTGCAGATCCTTGCAATCCTGGTGTAACACCTCTTTCATCACCGCTTCCGCCTCTGGTCCTTGAACGGCCAGCTGTGCATAATAGTCAGAGCAGTGGTCAATGGTTACATCAAAACCCTCGGCGTTTTCGCGCATCCAGGCCACATCCTTATCAATGTTGGCAGCGTTGAAAACGAGGAAAAACTCGTTTTCACCCATCTTGTAAACCAACAGGTCGTCCACCGTTCCACCGTCGGGGTAGAGCATCATGCCGTAAAATACCTGATTGATGGGCGCACCTGCCACATCGTTGGTGAAGATGTGGTTGACATATCGTTCGGCATCTGCGCCTGTTATGTAAGCCTCGCCCATGTGTGATACGTCAAAAACGCCACAGTGTTGGCGTACCGCCTGATGTTCTTCGATGATGGACGAGTACAGTATGGGCATCTCAAATCCTGCAAAGGGTTGCATCTGCGCACCCAATGCCACGTGTTTGTCATACAAACAAGTTTTTTTATTTTCCATATTTTTGATGTTTAAGTGTAGATTTTTCGTATTTTGTTTTCATTTTTAAGCAGCTTGTTATTGGTGTCAAGTCAGGATGTTTGCAAGGCTATTTTCATTCAGCCAATATCAAATCAACCAACTGTTGCTTCTTCAGATTTCTGATGATGTCGTCCAAACGGTCGGGCAGGGCGTTCTCAATAGCCTGAGCGTTGTATGGAACATGGTGCAACTTTTTAAGAATGCCGTTGTCCAGGTCGCCCGTCAGGAAGTAATCGCCCATGATGTTGGCCTCTTTGATGACATTGTTTTTCAGTTCAAGTCGCACCTCCAGTTCGCCAACACCTTCGATTCGTTTTTTGTGAACGATGGAGTAACGGGGATTGTTGCCGTATGTAAAATCGTCCGACAGGTAGTCTTGCTCAATCTCTTCGATACCCTTCACGTCTTCAGCTGTCAGGGTGATTGTCGACGAGCAGAGGTTTTGACGTGCAAAACGTTTTACCTCTTCGAGGGTAAGCGTGGTGTGATCTTTGAGCAGAGCGATGTGCTGGCGAATGCTCTGCACCCCTTTGCTGATGAGTTTTTCTTGGCTGGGCGTAATGCTGGCCACCATGTTTTGAATATTGGTGTCGTAGAGCATGGTGCCATGAACGATGCTTCGTCCCGGAACATGATAGAATGCGTTGCCAGACACCTTTTTATCGCCAATGAGAATGTCGTTGCGTCCACCCGAGTGGGCATCTACCCCCATGGCCTGAAGCATGTCTACCACGCGCTTGATGTATTGGCAGAATACCATGTTCACCTGGTCGTCGTGTGTGATGCAGGAGAACAAAATGCATCCCTCGTCAACGTAGATACAGCCACCTCCGCTTTTTCGTCTGATGAGGTGGATGCCTTTCTCCTGACAATACTCGGTGTTTACTTCATTATTGATGAGTTGGTTACGTCCGAACATCACCGTTGGCGGCACTTGCCACATGAAGAAACAATCCTCCGTACTGTCAATATGTCGTGCGATATATTCTTCCATCGCCAGGTAGAAGCTGGTGAGTCTGTTAGGTTCTGATACTTCGACGTAGACCATTTGATTGTTTAGGATTAGTTATTTCTGCATGCAAATATAATGAATTCTTGCAGATTAATTCAAGAAAATTGGATAAAAGTTTTTTCAATTTATCCAACCAGCAGGTTCAAAAATAATCATTAACCTAAAAGATTGCATTTTTTTGTGAGGAAAAGTACGGAATATTCTTTTGGTTTTCTGTGTTCTATATTCTTAATCTAATAACCACATTTACTGGTGTTGCGCACGAATTTCAGATTGCAGTGCACTGTGTTTTTGTGCTATAAGCGCAAAAATATAGTGGAAGAGTGATGACGAATTTTCTTGACAAAGGTCGCTTCAATGCTTGGCATATTTACAAACAACCTTGCCCTTGCTTTCAAATACGCCAACTATGAACAATATTTACAAGTAAAAGATAATCAATATATTGTGGTTTTCTGTAAAAGTTTTGCTCGATCTTTCAATGTTCTTTGAAGCCAAAAGCTATGCTATAAGCGTGTAATATGTATGCCTTTGGCGAGGTATTGCATGGTAATTGCTGCGTAAAAGTATGATTCTTGTAGAAAAAATCAAGTGTTTCTGCCTACAAAATTGTTTTTTCATCAAAAGTCATTGCTTGTTTGCTCCTTGCTTGCCTATTGATTTTTTCCAGAATAGAAGTTTTGAAGAGCCGTTTTAGCGGCCTTTTTTAATGAAAATAACTGACAAATGTAGCGGAAACATTTTAGCGCAATCGTATGGACACAGGGTTTGTGTGTCCCTACGATTGCGCTG
>URFI01000177.1 GCA_900547085.1 uncultured Prevotella sp. | reverse complement strand
GTTTTAAGAACCGTCCTATCAAGTTTGCATCTCTCAAATTGTTCATTATTGTTCTGAATATTTCGCTGAACTTGGTGTACTATCTCTTGCTGCCAGCACTCTATGAGCGTCATCCAGAGGTGGTAGGAATGGTCTACAGTCCGTCTGTTGGCGTGGGCTATGCGTTCTACATCAACCTGGTTTGCTCGGCGCTTACCATTCCTTTGTTGTGGAAAGAGCTGACCTGCGTAAGCTATGTCTTCGACAAAAAGCTGATGAGGCGCATGCTTTCGTACAGTTGGCCCATCCTTGTGCTGGGATTGGCGGGCATCCTGAACCAGACAGCTGATAAGATATTGTTTCCACATATCTATCAAGGAGCCGACAGTTTGGCCCAGCTTGGTATCTATGGAGCCGCCAGTAAGATAGCCATGATTATGGCCATGATTACACAAGCCTTTCGCTTTGCCTACGAACCCTTTGTCTTTGGCAATGCTGAGGAACGCGACAACCGAGAAACCTACGCCAAAGCCATGAAATATTTCATCATTTTCACTCTGCTGGCCTTCCTTGTTGTTGTGGGCTATCTGGACATCTTGCGCTATCTCATCGGTAAGGATTACTGGGAAGGGCTGCGTGTGGTGCCCATTGTTATGGCCGCGGAAATCATGATGGGCGTTTATTTCAACCTCTCATTCTGGTACAAACTCATTGACAAGACCATCTGGGGAGCGTATTTCTCGGGCATTGGTTGTGCGGTACTCATTGCCATCAACGTCATCTTTGTGCCTCGTTACGGCTACATAGCCTGTGCGTGGGCTGGTTTTGCGGGCTACGGTGTGGCCATGATTCTGTCGTATATTGTCGGACAGAAGATGTATCCCATCCGCTATCCCATGCGCAGCATCCTCACCTATGTGGCGTTGGCAGCGGCTTGTTTCTTTGTCATGACAGCCTTTAATGACGTACTTACTACAGCGGGCGCACTGGCTGTCAACACATTGCTCATTGGGTTGTTTGTGGCCTACATCATCAAGTTCGACTTCCCATTGCGCCAATTGCCTATCATAGGCAAATATTTCAGAAAATAAATCAATCACAATCAAATGAAAAAATCAACATTACTCCTTGCCGGACTGCTTGCTGCCAGCGTGGCAAAAGCCGACGAAGGCATGTGGACCTTGTACAACTTGCCGCAAGCTGTGTATGAGCAGATGCAAGCACAGGGCTTTCAGGTTCCTTACAACGACTTGTACTATGGCGATCAGGCCATGAAGAATGCGGTGGTCAACTTCTCCGGTTATTGTACCGGCGTGGTGGTCTCGCCAGACGGATTGGTGTTCACCAACCACCATTGTGGCTTCGAAGGCATCCGCAGTCACTCCACTGTGGATCACGATTACATGAAAAATGGTTTTTATGCCAAGAGCTATGAGGAGGAACTGCCTAACAAGGACATGTTCGTGAGCTTCATGGTTGAGCAGAAAGACATTACCGACAAGCTGAGAATGATGGACTTTGACAATCTCACCAGCGAGCGACAAGACGCGATACTCGATTCGCTACAGAACGCCATGAGCGACTCCATCAAGCGCATTGACAAGACACTACACATAGGGATTGACGCTTTCTACGAGGGCAACACTTACTATGCCACCACCTATCGGCAGTTCAACGACCTGCGACTGGTGTTCGCTGTGCCCAAGTCGATGGGCAAATTCGGTGGTGAAACCGATAACTGGATGTGGCCACGGCAAACCTGTGACTTCTCCGTGTTCCGCATCTATGCCGACAAGAAGACCAACGGACCGGCTGAATATTCTAAGGATAATGTGCCTTACCATCCTAAAAAATGGGCACAGGTAAGCCTGCAGGGCTACAAGGATGGCGACTATTCCATGACCATTGGTTATCCCGGGTCGACCAGCCGCTACCTCTCGTCGTATGGTATTCGTGAGCGTAGGGACGCACTCAACGCTCCCCGTGCCCAAGTGCGTGGTGTGAAGCAAGCCATTATGACCCGACACATGCGGGCAGACGATGGCGTACGTATCAAGTATGATTCGAAGTTTGCGCAGAGTTCCAATTACTGGAAGAACTCCATCGGCATGAACAAGTGCATCGACTCCATCGGCATTATCCAGCAGAAGCAGCAGTACGAGCAGAAAATACGCCAATGGCAACAGCAAACGGGGTATCTGAAGGGCAAGCTCGACTTTGACACCATGGCCCGACTTTACAACCAACGCCTCGATGTTATGAAGGCTTTTATGTTCTTCCGTGAGACATTCGGCCGCACCAACGAGTTCACTACTCGTGCCATGCAGCTGAACAATAAGGAAATACTCGGCCCCAAAAACAATCCCAAGAAGCAGTACATCCTCTTCAAGGACAACAGTGATGAATGGGATGAGGCATTGGATAAGGAGGTAATGGCTGCGCTGCTCAAGAATTATAAAGACAAGGTGGCGGCCAAATATCTACCTAAATTCTACAAAACCATCACCACCAAGTTTGGCGGGGACTACACCCGCTATGTCAATGAGCTGTATAAAAAGTCGTTCCTGATGAAGAGTGGCAAGCGAATCTACGCCAACAAGAAAAGCTACCAGCGTGACCCAGGAGTTGTATATAGTCTTGATTTGCTGGAGACCATGGGTGAATTAACAGCCGATTTGTCGGCATTCGAGGACAGTATCAAGCTCCAAGAGAAATATCTCTGTGCCGCCAAGCTGCGCATGGAGGAAGACATGCCCCATTATTCGGATGCCAACTTCACCATGCGGTTGAGTTATGGACAGGTTGGAGGCTTCCTGCTGGGCGGTAAGCCTTCGGGCTATTACACTACAGCTGAAAGCATGGTGGAGAAAATGAACCAAGCTGATAAGGTGTACGAGTACCAGGCAGAACCCGTGATGAAAGAGATTCTTAGCGCCAAGGACTTCGGTCCATACCAGGACAAGCTGACGGGTAAGATGCAACTTTGCTTCCTCACCAACAACGATATCACGGGTGGCAACAGCGGAAGTCCAATGTTCGACGGCCAAGGACGGCTCATCGGACTGGCTTTCGACGGCAACTGGGACAGTCTATCGAGCGACATCAACTTCGATTCTCGCTTGGCTCGCTGTATTGGAGTGGACATCCGTTATGTGCTGTTGATGATGGATCGCTGGGGACATGCTGACCGTTTGCTTAAAGAAATCAACGCTCAATAAAGCACTGCTTATATGATAGCGGTGATAAGTCACATGGGCAGGATGAAACGTGAAGCGGATTGCCAACCATGTTTCATTTCGCCTTGCACCCTATCTTCACACAAACTGTTTTCCTTGCTCAGCGAATTGCCTGAACGAGGAAGACAGTTTTTCTTGTTTTTTCATGGATCGTCGAGCGTTATTTGACTGTCACTTGTCTCCAAAAAATGATACATCATCCTAAAAAAAGTGTTTGATATTTGTAACACAATCTGCGTTTTCTACGTCTGATGAAATAGAACACCACCATGATAGCGTGTTTTTGAAGTAACATAACATAATTCATTAAATAATAAAAACGTATGAAAAAAGTGATGATGATGGCAGTATTGGCATTCATGACCATGACAGTTCAGGCCCAAATGTCGGTAGACCGTTTGATGAGGAAGTACAAACATTCGCCCAAGGCTGAATATGTACATGTGCCGAAAATGATGATGTCGCTTGCCAAGGCAATAACGACCAACGATGCCGACGACTATTCGAAATACATCAAGCATATCAACAGTATCAAAGTCTTGGACATGGAGGATTGCTCAAAAGCTGTTAAACAACAGTTTTTCAAGGATGTTACTCAACTGAAAACAGCAGGGTATGAGGAGTTGATGACGGCTAAGGAAGCAGATGAGCAAACCGTAATCTTGGCGAAGAGAAGCAAAACGGGAATTAAAGAACTTGTCATCGTCGATTCGGGTGATGACGATGCCGCATTAATCCAAATCTTAGGAAACATCAAGAATTCAGAGATACAGAAGATTCTTGCGGAGGAAAAGAAGAAATAATCAGCTCCCCAACCCACTCAACCTTACAAGCTGTATGGATGCCTCACAATTTAAACAGTGTTTCTTGCCATGTCATGCACAGATGTACCGCATGGCATGGCGGCTCACAGGCAATGCGCAGGCGGCCGAAGACCTGGTGCAGGAGGCTTTCCTAAAGCTGTGGATCAAGCGCGATGGACTGCAAATTACCGACTCGGCCGAGGCTTTCTGCGTCACCACGGTGAAGAACTTGTTCTATGACCAGGTGCGGAAGCGGCGTCCACAGACCACGGATCATACCCCGGAGGAGTTGCAGATACCCCACGATGACGATGCCGGCAGGGCGATTGAGCAGGCAGAAGACAGGCAGATGGCGTGGCAACTTATCAACGGTCTGCCCGAGCAACAACGG
>URFI01000176.1 GCA_900547085.1 uncultured Prevotella sp. | reverse complement strand
ACCAGCATCCTTACTCATAGGGATTTTAGATAAGAAATTTTTCTTGTCTACCACAATGCTATCGATGAACATGACTTTAGCTGTTCCTTCTACCATCGTCTCGAATAATTTGTCAGCAGGGGTCTTCTCTGTTTTGTTGGCTTGTAGATGAGCTGGCCTCTTCCCATGCTTTTGAGCTTGCATGGGAAGAGGTGAAAAAAGCAGTAATATCAATAAATATAATGTATACTTCATATTTGTCACTTTGACAAAGATACAAATTTATTTATGAAGTTAGTCATAAAGAATGCAAAAATGTAGCGACTTGTAAAGAAGCCGTTTTAACCTACAAGTTGTCTCTTTATCTATCACTTTTCAGCTCTTAGTTGCATATCCATATTTGCAGCAGCTCTTCTGCCATCACCCATGGCTAAAATCACGGTTGCGCCACCGCGTACGATGTCGCCTCCTGCATAGATTTCAGATCTGCTGGACTGCATCTGGTCGTTGACGACAATGGTGTTTTTACGACCAAGTTCCAGTCCCTGGATAGATTTTGGTACCAGTGGATTTGGAGATACGCCGACAGCCACAACAACCTGGTCGACTTCTATCGTGACTGTTTGTCCTTCTACTGGCACAGGACTGCGACGACCACTGGCATCTGGTTCTCCCAATTGCATGACTTGTAAAACGGCAGCGCTGACAGCACCTCTTTCATCCGTGAGATATTCAATAGGATTATGCAGGCACATGAAATGGATGCCTTCTTCCTTGGCATGTTTAACTTCTTCAAGTCGGGCAGGCATTTCTGCTTCAGAACGACGGTAGACCAGGGTAACATCCGCTCCTAAGCGTTTGGCTGTTCTACAAGAATCCATGGCTGTGTTACCACCTCCTACGACCATCACTTTCTTTCCAAGATTGATGGGTGTGTCAGCAGAGGTATTGGCAGCATCCATAAGATTGATGCGAGTCAGGTATTCGTTGGATGACATGATGTTAATGGCATTCTCTCCTGGTATTCCCATAAAATTAGGTAGCCCTGCACCCGATCCCACAAAGATGCCTTTGAAATCTTTTTCTTTAAGCTCTTCAATAGAAAGGGTTTTCCCAATAATGCAGTCGGTTAAGAAATGAACGCCCATTTTCTTGAGATTTTCTATCTCAACGTCGACGATGGCATTAGGAAGGCGGAACTCTGGAATACCATATTTCAGTACGCCACCAATTTCATGCAGTGCCTCAAACACATGAACCTGATAGCCTCGTTTAGCCATATCCCCAGCGAAGCTCAAGCCTGCAGGCCCTGAACCAACCACAGCCACTTTGATACCGTTGTCTGGTTGCATTTCAGGGATAGACGTGTTTCCACTTTCCCGTTCATAATCGGCGGCAAAACGTTCAAGATAACCAATGGCGACAGCGGGCTCGTTCATCTTCAGATGAATACATTTGCTTTCGCATTGTTTCTCTTGTGGACACACTCTGCCACATACTGCAGGTAGGGCAGAGGTGTTCTTCAACACTTTGGCAGCTGCCAAGAATTGTCCTCGCTCAATATTTTTGATAAAAGAAGGAATGTTGATGTTGACTGGACAACCTTCCACACAGGTAGGTTTAGCACAATCCAAACAGCGTTTCGCTTCTGTCATGGCCATTTCTTTCGTAAGACCTAAGTTTACCTCTTCTGTCCTGGTTGTTGCTCGATATGTTGGATCCAACTCTGGCATTTGCACGCGAGCGATGCTTTTCCGATCTTTTGGCTTCATGGCATCCCGTAATGCCTTTCTCCATTCCGCATTGCGATCGGTTAGCGTCGAGATACCCTCTTGTGTCGGTTCAACATCCATTTTAATGGTGGACGCATGTTTCTCCTGTGCGCTTTCTATCTCATTCAGGTGATCTTGCAAATGTTCAAGTTCGTCTTTTTCAACATCTTTAAATGTGTTCATGCGTTTGAACATTTCATCCCAGTCAACCAATGCGCCATCAAATTCAGGACCATCAATGCACACAAATTGTGTTTTGCCTCCAATTGTCAACCGACAGGCACCACACATACCAGTGCCATCTACCATAATGGTGTTGAGAGATACATCTGTAGGTATGTTATATTTTTGCGTAAGAAGACAGCAAAACTTCATCATGATGGGAGGTC
Organism: uncultured Prevotella sp.; assembly: GCA_900547085.1. Classification (GTDB taxonomy): domain Bacteria; phylum Bacteroidota; class Bacteroidia; order Bacteroidales; family Bacteroidaceae; genus Prevotella. The sequence continues at coordinate 2,277 of URFI01000176.1, read as the reverse complement.
CGATGGCAAATGCCTTGTCGATATGTTCCTGCTTAATCAATTTCTCCATGCCCACCGTTACGACACCTTTTTCACCATAGCTGCCATCGTCGGTCATGATGATTGTTTCATCAGAATTCGCTCTTACTTCGTCTTCCAGTATAATGAGATCTTTGCTCCGACCTGCTAACACTGACAGCACCCTGTTGCCCGCTTCCTTCAGCGCTTTAATGATGGGAAGCATGGGGGCAACGCCAAGGCCACCACCCGCACAGAGTACGGTGCCAAACTTTTCGATGTGTGTGGCATTGCCCAAAGGACCTACCACATCAGTAACATAGTCTCCAACATTCAGGTTGCAGAGCTTCGTTGAAGATAGACCAACTTTCTGCACAACCAATGTGATTGTTCCGCGCTTGATGTCTGCATCGGCGATGGTCAGTGGCATGCGTTCGCCTTTATGACCTACACGGACGATGACGAAGTTGCCGGCTCTTCTGCTTTTAGCAATGAGTGGAGCCTCAATCTCAAAGAGAAAAACTTTCTCAGAGAACTGTTCTTTTCGGATAATTTTATTCATAGTATGTTTTAATAGATTGTTATAGTTCAAATTGGTAGTTTAGGTAAACCAGATGTTTAACAGCCGCTTCTCCATGTCAACCCCAGCCATGATGCTGTTCCTGCAATCAAGGTCACCGTTGAACATGGCCGCATAGCTCATTCCTCCATACGGTTTGATGATAGTGACGCCCTTTGCATGCTGTGCAATACAGTTCATGGAGAAGATCTGAAGAAAAGAGGTGAGTTTATATTTGAAATTTCTCATCACGGCTGTCTTCTCCTTAGAAATTTTGATCGTCAATCATCTCGAATCCACAGTAGGGGACAAGTACCTTCGGCACTCGAATGCCTTCTGGTGTCTGATTGTTTTCCAAGATGCTGGCAACGATACGTGGCAAGGCCAATGCCGAACCATTGAGGGTGTGGCAAAGTTCTATCTTGCCATCTTCTGCATGACGATAGCGACATTTCAGTCGGTTGGCTTGATAGCTCTCGAAGTTTGATACGGACGAAACCTCCAGCCATCTTTTCTGAGCTGCGCTCCAAACTTCAAAATCGTAACATATAGAAGAGGTGAAACTCATGTCACCGCCACATAATTTCAAGATATGATAGGGGAGTTCCAGTTTCTTACATAGTCTCTCTACGTGTTCCAGCATTTCCTTGAGAGATTCATAAGAATGTTCTGGCTTGTCAATACGGACAATCTCCACTTTATCGAATTGATGCAAACGATTGAGCCCCCGTACATCTTTTCCATACGACCCTGCTTCACGACGGAAACATGCTGAATAAGCACAGCGCTTGATAGGCAGGTCTTTCTCATCGAGAATCTCGTCACGGAAAATGTTCGTCACAGGAACCTCAGCTGTTGGTATCAGATACAGGTCATCCAGCTGTATATGGTACATTTGTCCTTCTTTGTCAGGCAGCTGACCTGTGCCATAACCAGATGCTTGATTCACAACAAATGGAGGCTGAACCTCGAGATAGCCGGATTTACGAGCCTCTTCGAGGAAAAATGCTTCGAGCGCTCGTTGGAAACGGGCCATTTTGCCAATGTATAAGGGGAAGCCCGCACCCGTGATTTTAACACCCAGGTCAAAATCTATGAGGTTAAACTTCTTACACAAGTCCCAATGGCACAAAGCATCTTCACCAAGTTCAGATATCACTCCTCCTTCTTTCACAACGACGTTGTCAGATGCATCTTTACCTTCTGGGACATCTTCGTTTGGGATGTTAGGAATAGTATAAAGTAGGGTAGTGAGGTCGTTTTCAGCTGTTTCCATTGACTGTTGAAGACCTTTAGCTTCCTCTTTCAACTTTGCAACCTGCGCTTTCACCTCATTGGCTTCATCCAATTTTTTATCTTTCATGAGCCCACCAATCTTCTTGGCGAGCAAATTAGCTTGTTGCTTGTTCTTGTCAAGTTTTTGTTGTGACTCTCGACGAAGCTTGTCAATGGCGATCACCTGATCGACAGTTTCTCTTGCTCCCTCAAAGTGTTTCTTCTCTAATCCTTTGATCACACGTTCAGTTTCTTCACTGATGAGTTTTAGTGTAAGCATATTTATATTTTTATTGAAAAATTTCCTACTGCTGACAAAGTTACTAATTATAATTAAATATTATTCATTAAATACCAATATTTTAATGGAACTTTCTACAAAGTAAGAGCCCAGTACCAAATATCGATACCAGGCTCACTCTTTTTGTTGATATGAAGAATCATTC
>URFI01000175.1 GCA_900547085.1 uncultured Prevotella sp. | reverse complement strand
GTTAGTATCACCGTAGAGAATTCCACCGAGTTCAAAGCGGGCGATATCGGTAAGTATCTGACTGGATTTGAAGTGTTAAATCCTGATTTGGTGATTTGTCATTTAGATGCTAAAGCTTCCATGCAGATAGACTTGACCATCAATCAAGGACGTGGATACGTTCCCGCTGATGAGAACCGTCAATTCTGCACGGATGTCAATGTCCTCCCAATCGATTCAATCTACACCCCAATCCGTAATGTTAAATACTCAGTAGAGCCTTATCGTGTTGAACAAAAAACCGACTACGACAAGCTTGTCATTGAGGTAACCACGGATGGTTCCCTATCCCCAAAGGATGCACTGAAAGAAGCTGCCAAGATTCTTATCTATCACTTCATGTTGTTCTCGGATGAAAAGATAACACTCGAAAATCCAGATCAAGACGACAACCAGGAGTTTGATGAGGAAGTGTTGCGCATGCGTCAATTGCTTAAGACGAAACTTATTGACTTGAACCTTAGTGTTCGCGCACTCAATTGCCTCAAAGCAGCTGAAGTTGAAACTCTCGGTGACTTGGTGCAGTACAACAAGACAGACTTATTGAAGTTCCGCAACTTTGGAAAGAAATCGCTTTCAGAGCTTGATGATTTGCTCGAAAGTCTGAATCTATCATTTGGAACCGATACATCAAAGTATAAACTGGATAAGGAGTAAGGTTTAGGTATGAGTTGTTAGGTTTTTAAGTTGTTAAGTTTATAAGTTTAGTTTGGATGCTTTGAGTAATCAATAGTCTGACAACGAATGCGTAAACTTGCCATCTACTTGAATCTATAACGTCTATATTAGCAAATCCACTCTCATCCAAAATGAACAAAACAAAAAATGAGACACAATAAAAAATTCAACCACTTAGGTCGTACTGCATCTCATCGTGATGCTATGCTTGCTAACATGGCTGTATCCCTGATCATGCACAAAAGAATCACTACGACCCTCGCAAAAGCAAAGGCTTTAAAAAAGTATGTAGAGCCACTGATTACTCGTTCAAAGGACGATACGACTAATTCGCGTCGTGTTGTTTTCCGCTACCTCCAGAAAAAAGAAGCTGTAACAGAACTGTACAAGACTGTAGCTCCAAAAGTAGGTGACCGTCCAGGCGGTTACACCCGTGTAATCAAGCTGGGTACTCGTCAAGGTGATGCTGCTCAGATTGCTTTTATCGAGTTAGTTGATTTTGATGACAAAATGGCAAAGACTGAGAAAACAGTTAAGAAAACCCGTCGTAGCCGTCGTTCTTCAGGTAAGAAGAATGATGAAGCTGCTAAGGCTAAAAATGCTGTTGAAACAGACGATGCCGTTAAGGCAGAGCCAGCCGAAGAAACTTCGAAAGATGCTTCTGAAGCTCAAGCCAAAGAAGATGTTTCTGAAGCAACAGCTAAAGAAGATGCTTCTGAAGCAAAGGCACAAGACGAAAAGGAAGCTAAGTAAATTTTACCATATTGGTTTCAATATGAACGCTCTCATCCCATTTTGGGTTGAGAGCGTTTTTTTAGTACGCTCGGCATCAGCACTGTCTAATGGGTAAGTCCCGATTAAGTCCTTGTGGCAGAAACTACATAGTCGTACCTTGAAGACTATTTAGTCGTCCCTTTATCGCTCTCCGTATACTTTTTCAGATAATCATGCGTTATTGTCATAGCATCTTAAAATAAAAGATAGAATGAGAGTTAAGATGATACTACCTGCATTGCAGGAGGCAGAAAGTCCTTATTGGCGACCTATAAAGTATTCACTTTTTCCCCCATTGGGACTGGCAACACTCGCTGCCTATTTCTCCGATGATGACGATGTGGAGATTCAAGATCAGCATATTGAGAAACTGGTCCTTGATGACACACCTGATTTGGTTTGTATACAAGTGTATGTTACTAATGCCTATCGTGCCTATAAGATTGCCGATAGTTATCGACAAAGAGGGGCATTTGTAGCTCTGGGTGGTCTACATGTAACCAGTCTTCCTGATGAAGCATCACTTCATGCTGATACCATATTATTAGGTCCAGGGGAGGAAGCATTTCCTCGTTTTATCAAGGACTTGCGTGAGGGGCATCCGCAAAAGAGGTATGTTGCCAGTTGGAGAAGTCTGGAGAACATACCTCCTGTCCGTCGCGACCTCATCAAGAGAGAAAAGTATTTCGTACCGAATTCCCTTGTTGTATCAAGAGGCTGTCCTCATCATTGTGATTTCTGCTATAAAGATGCTTTTTATGGTAAGGGGAAATCATTTTATACACAAAGGATAGATGATGCATTAGCAGAGATTGACAGGCTTCCTGGCAGACATCTTTATTTTCTTGATGACCATTTGTTGGGTAACCCCCGGTTCGCATCCGAGTTGTTCGATGGAATGCGTGGTATGGGCAGGGTGTTCCAAAGTGCCGCTACTGTTGCTTCGGTATTAAATGGCAATCTGATAGAGAAGGCAGCAGAGGCTGGTTTGCGTAGTTTGTTCCTGGGTTTCGAGACGTTTTCTCCAGAGAACCTTCGTTCCAGTAACAAATTACAAAACTTATCAAAAGATTATGTGGCTGCTGTGGAACGACTTCATCGTCTTGGCATCATGATCAATGGTAGTTTTGTTTTCGGCCTTGACCACGATGATAAAGATGTATTCCATAGGACTGTTGATTGGGGGATTGAGCATAGTATCACTACCGCAACGTTCCACATTCTAACTCCTTACCCAGGAACGCGACTTTTTCAGCAAATGGAACGGGATGGTCGCATTACATCACATGATTGGAGCAAGTACGACACTAGGACTGTCGTTTACAAGACGATGGGCTTGTCTACAGAAGAGTTAAAACAAGGCTATGATTGGGCTTATCGCGAGTTTTATTCATGGAAAAACATTTTCAATGCAAGTTTTGGTCATGACAATCTGAAGCAGCAGTTGGCCCATTTATTTTATATGGGAGGATGGAAGAAGTTTGAACCATTTTGGAATTTTATGATTCTGTATGGTAATCTGAATCGTATGTTGCCTGTGTTGGAAAGTCTGTTAACTAACACTGGTGGTCATAGAAATAAAAACAACTCCAAATCTAAGTATGGAAATCCTAAGAATAAACTGCCCTATGAGAATATGCCAAACTATTGAAAACGTCTATTGCTGCATGATGATATGTTGTGTTACCATTAGTCGTTTGTCACGAATTTATTCATACTAAATTCAATTAACGACATTGAGTATTGTAAAAGTGATCTGCAATTATATCCAGAACTAAAAACATTTATGATGAAAAAAATTACATCTTTTCTGTTATTATTCATGGCTGTCATGTTATTCGCAACATGGCAGTACCGTTTGCTGTGCTTCCTGTTTTTCATCCTTCTCAACAGAAATTGGGTTAAGTCCTTGCCTCTGATGAGACGAACTATACATTCTTATAGCTTCTTAATCGCATTGTTACTGGTTGGTATTTTTATCTCAATCCCAAATTATATCCAGAGAGGCCGTACTCAGTTGGTTTATTTGAATGGTAAAGGACAGAGAACTTCCACGCCGCTAAGTCTCTATGTCGTGAATGCTCTGTTTCCGGAGGAAGAAGTGATGAATATCTGTTTGAAGGCGACAGCCATTTTGCCATCATCAAAACTTAGTCCAATATTTAAGAACCTTGGAAGTCGCTTCATCAAGGATGCTCAAAAAGATTTCTGGAATGGAAAGGCGATAGGATTTTATACTCCATATAATCAACTGTCGTGGCAAGGTAGTAACCCCGGATCATTTGCTATTACTCAGGCATATAATGAGTTTATAGGAGGGAATTATAATGGCATATATATAACAAAGCCGAAACATTATTCTACATCAATGAACTATCCAGTTGTGTTCTTTGCACATGGCTATTTGGGCAGTTGGGAATTCTATCAAGGGTTTCTTTCTAGTTTGGAGGATTGTTTTATAGTAAGTATAGCAACTCGAGATTTGTCTGGTATTTTTAGTTATGAGGATATCAGCAAGATATTCAAGCTCTATCTTCCATTGTTAAAGGAGGAAGGATACAACATAGATAAAAGTCATCTCCATTTAATAGGATTATCAAATGGTGGTACGGCATCAAATGTGGCTCTGCGTAGCTTTGATAACCGATTCCAGACAATAACTTACATCTCAACACCATGTGATGTGATAAAACGGTCGCATGCAAAAGTGTTGTTAATAGGAGGGGGAAAGGATGTTAGTTCCTCTAATCTTCCAGGTGCCAGTAAACGATTGCAGCGACGTGGTACAAAAACAGCCATATTGTTCGATGATGAAGAAAACCACTATATCATGGTACATCAAAAAGAAAGGATAATAGAATTCCTCAACAAAGAATTGGAATTAATACCCGTTGGCGGAATTAATTTAGTGCATACTTAATTCTACCAATGGGCCTGTTG
>URFI01000174.1 GCA_900547085.1 uncultured Prevotella sp. | reverse complement strand
CGCGCCAGCTATATTATCCAGGGTTTGAAAAACTCTACGTTGGCTGATAACGTGAAGAAAAGCTATGAAGGTATCGCTCGCTTGAATCGTGCCTGGCAGTATTACCAGTTCGTAAGAGAATATGGTGACGTGCCATGGGTAGGTCATGTGGTGTCTACTGACGATAATAACGTGTTGTATGGCCCGAGAGTAGATCGCGATATTGTCATGGATAGCGTGTTAAACGATTTAAACTTTGCCGCTAAGCACATTCAAGGAACTAACAAACAGCGTTTTACAGCCGATATGGCATTGGCGATGAAAGCGGATGTTACTTTGTTTGAAGGAACCTATTGTAAATACCGCACTGCTGATGAAAATGCTGGCAAAGGTCCGGATGTGGCACGCGCCCAGAAGTATTTGAATGAGTGTGTGTCGGCTTGTGAAGCGTTGATGAAGAAAGGATACAAGCTCAATGCTTCCTATCAGGGTATTTATAATTCGATAGATTTGAGTAAAAATCCTGAAATCATCTTCTACAAGCCTTATTCTCAGAACGTTTTAATGCACTCAACAGTCGATTATACCTTGAATACCAGTGGTACACATGGCATGACAAAAGATGCCTTTGATGCTTATTTGTTCCTGGATGGAAAGCCAAAGGCAACAACGACATTGAATAATACCGATGCGGTACGGGCAGATGCGAATGGTGTTTTTAACATCAGTTCTTTGCTCGCCGTGCGCGATAAGCGTCTGGCAGTAACCATAGACACGGTTTTGGTGTTTAAGGGAAAGCCTTATTCGCGTGCAGGGTCGAATGAGTTTACTTCGACCACAGGTTATGGTGTAGCCAAATATGATAACCCCAAAGAGATGACTACCAATGAGCGAAACAACATAGGTAAGCAATATACCGATTGTCCTATCTATTGGTTGTCAGTGATTTACTTGAATTATGCGGAAGCCAAAACTGAGTTAGGTAATCTAACCCAAGCAGATTTGGATAAGAGTGTGAACCTTTTACAAAAGCGTGCAGGCTTGCCAAATATGACAACAACGCCAGAGGCTGACCCCGCTAACAACATGAATGTTAGCAATTTGTTGTGGGAAATCCGCCGAGTCCGCCGTTGCGAGTTGATGTTCGATAACTGGTATCGCTATTGGGACTTGATACGTTGGCATCAACTTGACTTGTTAGATTCACAAAAGCATCCCAACATCTATCTTGGTGCCAACTTAAAGTATTTGAAGAATCCTGAAGTTGATGTGAATGCCGATGGATATATGATTGGTTCGAATACTTTGAAGCAGATTCGTACCTTTGACAAAAAGCATTATTTCTATCCTGTTCCAACAGGACAGATAACGCTGAATAAGGAATTGAAACAGAATCCAGGTTGGTAACTGGTGCTTGAGTGTAACGAATGTTACATTTCACAGGTAGAGCCACGCAAGTTCTTACGATAAAAAGAATTTGTGTGGCTCTTTAAGTTTAACCCAATGTTGAATGCCTACCACGTTTCAGCAAAGTCTTATTTCTTTGCATAATAACCTAGCAAACCAGCAATATATAAACCTCCATCCACAGTCAGGTAGGCATCATAAATATGTGTTTATATAAAGAATGCCATGTCGCCTTTTTGGTCGGCTACATATAAATTCTGGGTTTACATAGAGGATAAACACTGGGTAATATTACCCAATTTCATCAAAGCTTTCGAATGTAAAACGGAAAAGAAAAAAGAGCTGTAATCAATGATTAACAGCTCTTTACATTTATGTCGGGATTACTGGACTCGAACCAGCGACCTCGCGCCCCCCAGACGTGTGCGCTACCAACTGCGCCAAATCCCGATCATTTTCCAAAAGTGCTGCAAAGATAGTGACTTCGTAGCATATCTGCAAATTTATGTTTCCTTTTTTTGTTTTAAAATGTTTAATTTACATGGATTCATGTAGATATCGTTTAAAAGCGTTTGCCTTCACTCATTTTTTTTAGTAACTTTGCATGAATCAATAGAGATTATTTTCATGCAACGATATACATATATTTTTCTGTTGTTTTGCTTTACGTTTTTTTCTTGTAGTCAAGATGATGGGCTGGAGCGGAAAACGCAGAATGAGGTAGTGGATGAGGACGATGACGATACGCAGACGACAATTGATGATGAGTATATCTATCGACTGCCCATTATCTTCCACGTTTTGTACCAGAATGCTGAAGATGCCACACAATATGTCCCGGCTTCACGTTTGCAAGCCATTGTGAAGAATGTCAATGAGTTGTTTCAGGGTGATGTCTATGGGAAGAGTGAGCGCATACGCGTGCATTTCTTTCTGGCACAATATGATGAATCAGGCAAGAAACTGATAACCCCTGGAGTGGAATATGTGAAATATACCGGTGCTTATCCCATCAATCCCAAAGAGTTTATGAATGACAATTCGGGAAAGAATGTCAAATATATCTGGGATCCCAATGAATACATCAATGTGATGCTGTATCATTTCACGAAAGACAAAGACGGACAGACTTTGGGCGTTAGTCACTTACCGTATGTTTCGAAGAGTGATTCTACCATCTCAGGTCTTGAATCTGTTCATCGAAAACATTTGACCAAGCGCAACTTGAACTACGCTTATTGCTCTTCCATCAACAGTACCTACATCAATTCAGAGTCCACTCGCTATATCTTAAATGACAAAGGACGTAGAGGATATCAATATGTTTCCACCGATGTAAACGTGACCTTGGCACACGAATTGGGACATTACTTGGGACTATATCACACGTTTTCAGAGAACAAGGCTCATGGAGGTTATGAAGCCGTTGATGATTGTCACGACTCTGACCATTGCAAGGATACGCCTTCGTATAATAAGGTAGCGTATGATAGCTGGTTGAATGACTATTTGAAGAATGCTCCCAGCAAGAATATCGATATCAAAGAACTGGTGAAGAGAGAAAATTGCGAAGGACAACAGTTCGAATCAACTAACATCATGGACTATGCCATAGGATTTGGTTTTTACTTGTCACCTGACCAAAAACATCGTATTCGTCAGGTGTTGTATTATAGTCCGTTGATTCCAGGCCCAAAGAAAAACAGGTCAACCAGCCGAGCTGCCAAGGAGGAGAGTGACGATGTGTTAGATCTGCCCATACGAACAATTAAATAAAGGTAAAGATGACACAATACGAAATCACGGCACCCAGCCGTTTCAACCATACCATCAAGTTGCCTGCATCTAAAAGCGTGAGCAACAGGGCATTGATCATCAATGCTCTTTCGGGCGGAAAGATTAGTCCCGAGAATCTCTCCGATTGCGATGATACGCAAGTTGTCATCGATGCTCTCAAGAACATGCCGCAGGTGATAGACGTCAAGGCGGCTGGAACAGCTATGCGATTCCTGACGGCTTACTTGGCTGTCCGTGGAGGAGAGCATGTCATCACGGGAACTGAACGGATGAAACATCGCCCCATCGGGCCGTTGGTAGATGCCTTGCGCTATTTTGGTGCGGATATTGAATATACCGAGCATGAAGGCTTTCCGCCACTGCGCATCAAAGGAAAACCATTAAAAGGCGGTTATCTGGAGATGCCAGGCGATGTCAGTTCGCAATACATTTCGGCCTTGTTGATGATTGGACCCGTGTTGAAGAATGGACTTGAGTTGAAACTGACGGGAACTTTGGCGTCGCGTTCCTATATCGATCTGACGCTATGGACCATGCAGCAGTTCGGTGCAGAGGCTGAATGGAGCGACATAGACACGCTTGCCGTCAAGCCCACTCCCTATCAACCGCACGAATATTACATAGAAAGTGATTGGAGTGCTGCTTCGTATTGGTATGAAATTCTGGCCTTATCCAGTCATCGCGACAACACGTTCATGTTGAAAGGTCTTACCGATGGATCGAAGCAAGGCGATTCTGTGGCGCGATATCTTTTCTCCTTGCTTAGCGTCAAGACTACTGTAGAAAAAGGTGACGACCCACGTACGGGGGGCATTCGTATCACGCGAAATGTCAGGACGTTGCCGAAATTGGAATACGATTTCATTAATTCGCCTGATTTGGCACAGACATTCGCAGTCTGCTGTGCGGTACTCGACATTCCATTTCTGTTTACGGGCTTGTCTTCTTTGCTGATCAAGGAAACGAATCGCATCGAAGCTTTGAAGACTGAGTTGCGCAAGTTGGGATATGTCATCAAGGATCAGAATGGGAGTGAGCTCTTCTGGGATGGTGAAAAATGCGAACCTACTTTTGAACCTATTGATACATACGAAGACCATCGCATGGCCATGGCCTTCGCACCAGCAGCGATCAAGTTCCCCGGTTTGCGCATCAATCATCCGGAAGTCGTGTCAAAGTCTTACCCGCATTTTTGGGATGACATGCGTCATGCAGGTTTTCAGGTAAAGGAAATCAATACGGTTCATCATATTTAGCCATTATGA
>URFI01000173.1 GCA_900547085.1 uncultured Prevotella sp. | reverse complement strand
ATGGAAACAACACGGTAAGCATAAGCACACAAAGGTTGGTAATACTTTCTAAATATCAAATCGAAAGCATCCTTATCATCATTTTTCAAGAGTGATAACAATAGTGTATCTTGCGAGTCGTTATCGTTAGGCTTCACAACAAAGTCTTTTTCATTACGTGTCACCGATGGTCTTCATGTAAACATGAGACACAAAAATAGCAAAAAAAAGCAAAAAAGAAAAAGAAGTAGATATATTTTTTAGGAATTCCCGATTTGTGTGTATCATATAAATATAACGAGAAAAAAATGAAGCATTATTCAAAAGAAATAGAATCTCTTATTGCTGCCTATGCTGAAGGTACACTGACCGAAGCCGAAGCTAAAAGATTGGCACAATGGGTTCATGATGATGGACACCAAGACGAGACAATTGAGAACCTGCTTACTATTGACAGCACTATAGACAAGCTCAAAGTAGCAAATTGGGCTGACACAGAACAAGCACTGCAACATGTAAAATCCAAAATGGAGCAGCCAGGTAAAAAAACCTTCATGAGGTTCTTTGAACGAGCTGCAGCCATCCTTTTTATACCTCTTCTTTTAGGCATTACAGTCTATTTCATGAGTACATCATCTCACGATGAGAGACGCCTAATCACTATTTCTACTCCTCCAGGAACGGTGTTAACACAAACATTACCTGATGGCACACAAGTAAAACTTAACTCTTCGTCAACGCTGGTCTACCCTGACAAATTCTCCAGCGATTTACGACAGGTCTCTTTATCTGGTGAAGCATATTTTGCTGTGACGCATGATGCCCATCGACCTTTTACCGTCAGTACTCCCACACAAGCCCAAATTAAGGTGCTTGGAACCCGCTTTAATGTAGAAGCCTATCCCACCGACGACCGTGTCACGGCTATGCTGGAGGAAGGGAAAATAGCCATGCGCTACCCTAACCAAGCAGGAAAAGAAATAGAGCAAACAATAGTGCCTGGACAATCTGCCATATTTTATCCAGCCACTGGTATGTGCACTATTCAAATGGCAGACGCGAAAGTAATCACGTCTTGGAAAGATGGGCGTCTGGTTTTCAGAAATACACCGCTAAGACAAGTATTACGCAGTATTTCAAAAAGCTATGGCGTAACCTTCCGAGTTATCAATCCGAAAGCATACAACAACAGATTTACTGGTACACTCGAACAGAATGACATTCAACATGTTCTGAAAATATTGTCACTCTCCTCAAATATGAAGTTTAGGCTTTATTCAGATGGTGAGAATCAAGGATCGAAAGTCGTAGAAATATATTAATAATCACAAAATGAGAACAGCTATGAATGATACTTAATCAAACAAAAACATGCAACAAGGTATTGCCGTACCCTGCTGCATGTAAAGTGGACAAAACTAAATGCACATTAAATTGCAGTATTCTATCCTATAAACAATTACAAATTTATGAAAAAAACGAGAAGTCTATTAACTTCGCATAGAAAAGTAACTTTTTTTATGCTTTTTTGCTTGTTTGCTTTTACTTCGACATTGAAAGCTCAACGTGTATCATTACCCAGCACCGTGCGGACGCTGAAGCAAAGCATGAATGACATTGAAAAGCAAACGGGATTCAAGTTTTTCTATAACAACAAACAGATTGATGAAAAACAGATGGTGAAAGCAGGGTGCAAGGATGATTCGCTCACCCGCGCTTTAGCTAAAGTATTTGCCAATACAGATATTAGTTTTAATCTATCAGGCAAGACTATTGTATTAAAAAAGAAAAATGTTCAACCAGCACGACAAACGCCTAAAGATGGGCAGAAAGTAACTGGTACCATTTTAGATGAAGATGGTAACCCCGTCATTGGTGCCACAATCAGAGAAAAAGGTACTGGTAAAGGCACCATTTCAGATATAAATGGTCAGTTTGAGTTAATTACTAAACCTGGTGCCAATTTAGAAGTTACTTATGTGGGGTACGTCTCGAGTCAAGTTGTGGCCAAAGGGCGCAACATCACGATAAAACTGCGCCAAGACACCAAACTCATGGATGACATTGTTGTTGTTGGGTACGGAGTTCAGAAGAAATCCGATCTTACGGGGGCTGTCGCTTCAGTCACTGCCGAGACAATTGAGAACCGCCCAACCTCCAATCTTATTCAATCGCTGGAAGGCGTTATCCCAGGGCTAAGCGTTTCTGTAACAGGAAATAACGCAGAAGGCTCTTCATCTCTAACCCGTATACGAGGTTCGAAGAGCATTGGGGCGGACAACAAACCATTGATTATCCTCGATGGCATACCCTTCGATGGACCTTGGTCTGAGCTTAACCCAAACGACATTAAATCTATTGAGGTGCTCAAGGATGCATCTTCATCTGCAATCTACGGATCACGGGGTGCCAATGGTGTCATCTTGGTAACCTCAAAGCGGGGCGAGAAAGGCCGCCTGTCGGTCAACTATAGTGGATTTATCGCATTTGACAAACCATATAATTTCCCAGATCTAATGAATGGAGAGGAGTTCTTCAAGTATAAAGAAGAGGCTCTGAGAGCAGCAAACTCAACACCTCCGACAGAAGACAATCCAAAGCCCTGGATGGGAGCATTCACCCAGACAGAGATGGAAATGCACGAAGCTGGAAGAGAAACTAATTGGCTGCGTGAAGTCACTCGTACAGGCATTAGAAAACAACATAACCTATCTTTGCGTGGTGGTGCAAACAAGACACGATTCTTTATATCCCTCAACTATACAGATAACCAGGGAACTGCTCGAGGAAACAACTTCAATCGTTATAACATCAGGTTCAATTTGGATCAGGAATTTACATCATGGCTTAGCTTTTCTACTTCAACACAGTTAGGACGCTACGACCGAACAACAAGCATGGCTGATATTTGGAGAGCTTTCAGAATGGTTCCTTTGGCACGGGCATATAATGATGATGGAACGATACCAAATGCGGGTTGGGAAGACTCAAGCGAGGCTTTTGCCATTAACCCTCTTAATGCCATGAACCAGCGACATTCAGATTTGCGGTGGAAGGTCATTTCTAACAATGTATTGGAAATAAAAGTTCCCTTTGTTAAAGGATTGAGCTATAAATTGAATACTGGTTACACTTATTCTAATAGTAGCTGGAAACAATACCAAGGTCGGGACAGCTATTATGGAGCTCGTGCTAACGGCATATTAAACACTGACGACTGGCATGCTGAAGATTGGATTATCGAAAACATCGTGAGCTACATCCGCGACTTTGGTAAGCATCATCTATTTCTAACAGGATTATATTCAGCACAAAGTCATGTGTACGAACAAAATACGATGGTTGGCAAAGGATTTCCTAACGATGTGATGTATTTTTATCAGATGAACAAAGCTGCTACAGCCTCTGGTAACTCGAACTATAATAAGTCTAATCACTTATCACAGATGGGACGTATCAACTACAGCTATGACAATCGCTACCTGCTAACGCTCACGGCTCGACGCGACGGTTACTCAGGGTTTGGAAGTGATACCAAATTTGGTGTTTTCCCATCCATGGCTGTAGGCTGGAATATCTCTAACGAGTCGTTCTTCAAAAGCCACCCCATACATCATGTCATATCCAACATGAAATATCGGTTATCATGGGGTAAAAACGGTAATGAGGCTATAGGAGCTTATTCAACCCTACCCAATCTGGCTACCTACAACTATCTCAACGATGATCACACAGCCGCTTATGGATTTTACCCAAGAAAGTTGGCATCACCTAACTTGAGTTGGGAAACAACTTCGTCTATCAACACGGGTCTTGACGTTACCCTGTGGAATGGTCGCATTCAGACATCGTTAGACCTTTATTGGAGCAAAACCAAGGATTTGCTACTTTCACGATCAATCCCCACTATCAATGGTACAGGTAGCGTGATGGACAACATTGGTTCTACAAAAGGCAACGGTATAGAGTGGCAAATCATTTCAAACAATATTACTACAAAGAACTTCAATTGGAAAACTACCTTTAACATTACCCATAATCAAGTAGAAATTGTAGATGTGGGGATATATGATGAATTTGGAAATCCTACAGACGATGTGGCCTCTCGTTGGTTTATTGGAAAACCTATCAATGTTAACTACGACTACAAGAAAATAGGCATTTGGCAAATAGAGGATAAAAACAACCCAGAAGGTGCGCAAGATGCGCGCAATCCTTTTTCTATTCCAGGCTACATAAAATATGAAGATGTAAATGAAGATGGTGTTATCAATACCGAAGACCGGCAAATTATAGGCCGCACTCAACCTACGGTGAAAATGGGCATGAGTAATAGTTTTAAATACAAAGACTTTTACTTGAGTTTCTTCCTCTCTGCACAAATTGGAGAAACACGTGACAACGCTCTGTATACCTGTGCAACCAATAATTACCGTCAAAACAGACTGATGGTGAATTTTTGGACACCAGAGAATCCTACCAATGAT
>URFI01000172.1 GCA_900547085.1 uncultured Prevotella sp. | reverse complement strand
TAGACACCGATCATCTTGCGAGCCTCACCGACCGCTTCCTCTTGAGTGGCATGTGCCGTGTGCCCCTCCTGCCAGAGGAACTCGCTCGTGCGGAGGAAGAGACGGGTGCGCATCTCCCAGCGCATGACGTTGCACCACTGGTTGCACATCAATGGCAGGTCGCGCCAAGACTGTATCCAGTTCTTATATGTATTCCATATAATGGTTTCTGAAGTGGGGCGAATAATCAGCTCTTCTTCCAGTTTTGCAGCAGGATCTACTTCCACACTATCGCCTGTTTCTGATGATTTAAGTCGGTAGTGTGTAACAACCGCGCATTCTTTCGCAAACCCTTTCACGTGTTCAGCCTCGCGACTCAGGAATGATTTGGGTATTAAAAGAGGGAAATAAGCATTTTGTGCACCTGTTTCCTTAAACATCTTGTCCAACTGTTGCTGCATTTTTTCCCAGATGGCGTAGCCGTATGGCTTGATGACCATGCAGCCACGCACTGCCGATTGTTCAGCCAAATCGGCCTTAACAACCAAATCATTATACCACTGACTATAGTTTTCCGACCTTTTGGTCAAATCTTTTAATTCTTTTGCCATGTTATCTTGATGAATAGTTATTTTCTTCTACAATAGGGAAATTCATAATACATTTTAGTGAAATCCCTTTTGACCATAAGTTTGTATTGCTTAAATTTGTCGCAAAATTACAAAAAAATGTTGACTTGGGCATTATAATGCAATAAAAAGAATTATCTTTGCAAATATAATTATAAACACAAAACTGAGTGATTATGAAGAAAATGAAATTTATGACATTGGCTCTTTGCCTTTTAACCGTCTTTAGTTGTTCTACAAAACAGGGAACCGGAGCTTTGGCAGGTGCTGGCGGTGGTGCCGCCTTAGGAGCCATTATTGGCAAGATAGCTGGTAACGCTGGCGTTGGAGCTGCCATCGGTGGCGCAGTAGGAGCTGGCGCTGGTGCTATGATTGGCCGTCACATGGACAAGGTTGCGCAAGAAACAGCAGCACAAGTGGAGAATGCCAAGGTAGAAGAGGTAAAAGACAAAAACGGCCTTGACGCCGTAAAGGTTACTTTTGACAGCGGCATTTTGTTCGCCAGCAGTAAGGCTAATTTGAACCAAACCAGCAAGAATGAGTTGGCAAAGTTCTCTACCGTTTTGAAGAAAAACAAGGATTGTCACATTGATGTCTATGGACATACCGACTCAACTGGTAATGATGGCATCAATATTCCATTAAGCAACGACCGCGCCCGCAGCGTGGTGAACTACCTCAAGAGTTGTGGTGTTCCGTCCAGCCAGTTCCAGAATGTTGTAGGACAGGGCAGTACACAGCCCGTAGCCGACAATGGCACCAAGGCCGGACGACAGCTCAACCGCCGCGTAGAGGTGTTCCTCTATGCCAGTCCGGCTATGGTTGAAGCTGCAAATGCAGGAACTCTTAACTAATAAAACATTAGGTAATATTTATAAGGGGTGCTACAAGGTACCCCTTTTTCATTGAAACATGAAGATTATCGCATCATTCTTCCGTTGGGTAATTATCCTCTTTTTGACAACATCAATCCTCGCTGTTGTCGCCTACCGGTTCATACCCGTCTACATAACCCCCTTGATGGTGATTCGATGCTTCGAGAATGGCGAGCTCAAGATGCATCACCATTGGGTGCCAATGGACAATATTTCACGACACATGCCCGTTGCCGTAATGGCCAGTGAGGACCAACGGTTCTTGTTGCACCATGGTTTTGACTACAATGCCATCGAGAAAGCTGCGGTTCATAACATCAAAAACAAGACGGGAAAGAAGCGCGGAGCAAGCACGATTACACAACAAACGGCGAAAAACGTATTTCTTTGGGCTGGCCGTTCGTGGGTCAGAAAAGGCTTTGAAGTTTACTTCACCGCACTCATCGAGTTGATATGGAGCAAACAACGCATCATGGAAGTGTACTTAAATTCCATCGAAATGGGGGACATGATTTATGGAGTGGATGCAGTAGCACGCTATCATTTTGGAAAAACAGCCAGTGAGTTGTCGCGATCTGAATGCGCACTCATCGCCGCAACACTGCCAAACCCCATTCGTTTCAGCAGCAAAGCCCCCAGTGGATATGTTCGGTTAAGGCAAAGAAAGATAGAACATGAGATGAAATTCATTCCGTCATTCCCAAAAGAAGGAGAGGATATTGATCCAAACACCACCAAAGGAGGCATCTACCACAAGAAAAGATGAAAGATTTATTGTCGCAATTAAACCAAGAACAGCGCTCGGCTGTTACTTATAACGACGGACCACAACTGGTTATCGCAGGTGCTGGATCGGGCAAGACGCGTGTGTTGACTTATAAAATAGCTTATTTGGTTCAACAAGGCATGCAGCCCTGGTCTATCTTAGCTTTGACGTTTACCAATAAAGCGGCTAACGAGATGAAGCAGCGCATCGCACAGTTGATTGGGCAAGAGACAGCCAGATACATCCAAATGGGGACTTTTCACTCCATTTTTTCTCGCATTTTACGCATCGAGGCCGATGCTATTGGCTACACTTCGGGCTTTACCATCTATGACGAAAGTGATTCCCGGTCGCTGCTCAAGACCATCATCAAGGAAATGGGGCTCGACGACAAGGTGTACAGGCCAGCCGGCGTACATGCCATTATCAGCAAAGCCAAAAACCAACTCATCATGCCTCGCGATTATTCCAGTAGGTCAGAATTCATGAATCGCGACCGAAACAGTCGCATGCCTGAGCTTCATTCTGTTTACGAGGCTTATGTGCAGCGATGCCGTAAGGCTAATGCCATGGACTTTGACGACTTGCTTGTTCTGACCCACCAGTTGATGAAAGAGCACGAAGACATCCGACAAAAATATTGCGAGCGCTTTCAGTATGTGCTGGTTGATGAATATCAGGACACCAACTACGCCCAACAATGCATCGTATGGCTGCTGACCAAAGAGCATCGTCACATCTGCGTGGTGGGCGATGATGCGCAAAGTATCTACGGATTTCGTGGAGCCAACATCGATAACATCTTGGATTTTCAACAGATATACGAAGATTCTCGCCTCTTCAAGCTTCAGCAAAACTACCGATCTACACAGAGAATCGTGCAGGCAGCCAATAGCTTAATCAAGCACAACGAACGGCAAATACCCAAAGATGTGTTCAGTGAGAAAGATGAGGGTGAGAAGATTATTTTTAAACCCGTTTATTCTGACAAAGAAGAAGCATTTGTGGTTTGCAAGGATATCAAGCGAATTGCCAGGCAAGATAATGCACCCTACAGCGACTTTGTCATCTTGTACCGAACGAACGCACAAAGCCGAAGTTTCGAGGAGGAGATGCGAAAACAGAACATTCCATACCGAATCTATGGCGGTTTGAGCTTCTATCAGCGCAAGGAGATTAAAGACATCATCGCTTATTTTCGTTTGGTTGTCAATCCTGATGATGAAGAAGCCTTCAAGCGCATCATCAATTATCCAACCAGGGGCATCGGGAATGTAACTATACAAAAGATAGCCGACTCGGCACGCAACCATGCGGTGAGTTTCTGGCAGGTCATATCCAATCCTGCACAATATCTCCAGGGGGTGAATCAAGGCACACTTGGCAAAATCAATCGATTTAAAGAGCTCATAGAGGGATATATCTTAAAAGCCTCTAACACAGATGTATATCAGTTGGGCAATGAGATCATGAAGACAAGTGGATTCTTTGCTGACATCTATTCCAATAACGATCCAGAAGGACTGGCCAGACAAGAGAATGTAGAAGAGCTGTTGGCGGGTATGCAAGATTTCTGCGAAAGCAAGAAAGAAGAAGGTAGAGAAAACGAAATTTATCTCACCGACTATCTTCAGGAGGTTGCTTTGCTCACTGATTTGGACAGCGATGATGGCGAAGAGAGTAGGGTGTCACTGATGACCGTGCATGCCGCCAAGGGACTGGAGTTTCCCACCGTCTTCATTGTTGGACTGGAGGAAAACATTTTTCCAAGTCCCCTGTCGATGGGCTCGATGCGGGAGATGGAGGAAGAACGCCGTTTGCTCTATGTGGCCATCACCCGGGCAGAGAAGCATTGTATCATGACAAGTGCTAAAAACCGATGGCGATTTGGCAAGATGGAGTTTGATACGCCAAGTAGATTTATCAAAGACATTGATTCACGTTTTATACACATAGAATCCGAATCCGAAGTCGAAGCGTCCGATGATTCATTCCATACGCCTTACAGTGGAAGCTCCTTCTCGGGCGATGTTTATCGTCGATATAGTGACCGTATGCAGAACTCTCGGCCTGTGGCCAGCCAGTTCCAAGCCGACCCCAAGCCGAAAATCACCGCTCCGCGGCGTCCTGAGCAGGCGGTTGACCCCTTCTCTCCCTCCTTTAAGCACCAACTCCAGCAGGCAGGTGGAAACTATAAGCGAGTAGCTGATGCCATGACCAACGGTGGG
>URFI01000171.1 GCA_900547085.1 uncultured Prevotella sp. | reverse complement strand
TCTCTTGCGGAGTTAATTCTTCCTCTATCACGTTGGCATTCTTAGCATCCTTGGCATCTTCTACCATCTGCTTGGAGTTGCCCTCAACGTGTTTGAAAAGGCGGCGGCATGAGAAATAGATTACAGCAGAAAGTATGAGCGACAAGCAGGCAATGCCAAATCCATAGTTGTATGACCTTGACAAACTTTCTATGTACTGGTGTGCGAAGGTTACCAAATCGTCTGTATAGTTAGTGGCGATGGCCCCGCTGTTGATGAGTCCCTGTACCAAATCTGTGTTGGCCTGCGAAGCTGTACCGTCAATGATTTGGTGTGCGATGGACGGTATGCGGCCATCATAGACAAAACCATCACGCCCCATCATCCAATTGGTCATGGCCGTGGCAGCGGTCGGAGCAAACATGGCACCGATATTGATAGCCATATAGAATAACGAGAAAGCTGTATCGCGCTTGCTTGCATAACGCTTATCATCATACAGGTTACCCACCATCACTTGTAAGTTACCTTTGAACAAGCCGGTGCCCAACGAAATAAGTGCCAATGCACCTATCATGCTCCAATAAGCCACATTATCATTGGCGGGTATGGCCAACAGCAAGTAGCCTATAAACATAACGGCTAAGCCTGCAACGACCATCTTGCCATAACCAAACTTGTCTGCCAAGATACCACCGATAAGTGGAAGGAAATAGATGCCGGCGAGGAATGCGGAATAGATGCCGGAGGCTTGCCCCTCATCGAAGCCAAACTTCGCCTGTAAGAAAAGTGTAAAAATTGCGATCATGGTGTAATAACCAAATCGTTCGCCGGTGTTGGCCAGTGCCAAAGCAAAAAGGCCTTTAGGTTGATTTTCAAACATAGATTTATTTTTTTTAATTGGTTTTAGTTATATCAAAAAGATAAGATAGCTTTACGACGATATTAGACAAGTTGGACTTGGCAAAATAATCTCTCTTGGTATCACCATAGATATTTGCCAAACCATAATAATAACGCGCATCAAGTAAGATATGGCCCAGCTTAGGCAACGAATACTCCACGCCGATGCCCGCTACAATGCCATAATCAAACTTGTGTTCCACGGGCATGCTATATTGTGTTGTCTCTTTATTAGCTCTGTCATTCATGTTTGCATGGTCTAAGTCAAAGTTTACGCTGGTATTTTCATTCAGCATATAACCGAACTGGGGACCAGCTTGAAAGAAAAATTGAAAGCCTCTGCCCTCTTTTCCCCATGCCAAATGGGCGAAAACGGGTACTTGTATATAATTGATGGTTCTGCTATATTCTTCTTCGAGTCCCGTTTCACCGTTCACAACTGGTTGATCTTTCAAGTCAACGATGTTTTCTTTCCATCCACCTTGTGTGTAGTTCACCTCGGCATAAATGGAGCAAATGGTCTTGAAATACTTCTCTGATGTATAACGCAACGTGAGTCCCCCTGTCATGCCCCCATGCAAGCTTTGCGTCACTTTGGGTACAAAGCCGGCATTACTGAGGACATAGCCGCCATTCACGCCCACAGCAAACTCGTTACGATAGTTGCCTACTTGGGCAAAAAGCCACAAAGGAGACAAGATGAACAGTAGAGAAAATACCGACTTTTTCATTTAAAAAACTTTCAAAAGCGATTATTTAATAAGTGATACTCTCGATGGTTCGGTTGTTCTTATAATGAATCAACATGAAATTGGCATTCTGTCTGCCACCGTTAGCGACTTGCCTGAAATGTAATGGAGTTTGCAATGGCGTATGCATATTCTCCGCTTTGCTTCCTGAGAAGTTCATACCATATCGATGAAGTCCTTGACAAAAATAACTTGCTTGATCGTAACCAGTTAGTGCAAATCGTGGAAGAGCGCCTTGCATCTCTTCCTTAAACCACTGTCGATACTTGTATTCAATCCGCTTGGTTTGAGGAGAGAGCGCATTATAATAAGCAACTGTCGGTATATAAGTTTCGTACTTGCAGAAGTAATCGAAGTACACTTTCGTATACATCAGCCACTCTGTGTAGCCAAACAACGCCACCGACAGTGCGGGATTGGCTGCCTTCAGCCCATCAATCTTTGCCAACGCCACGTTCAATTCTGGTGAACGCCCGGTGTTCAGAATGACAACATTAGGCTTTGTTAAGCTGAACGACTTTGCAAAAGCTTCCTCGCTCGACTTCAAGTTGGTGATGTTATACTTGATACCTTTGGCTTCCAGCTGCTTTCTCAACGGAAAAGTGAAGATGCCTTTTGTACTCGAAGCATCATTACAGTCAATGAATACCGGATGATGGTTAGGAAAACGATCCAGATAAGCACGTATGGCGTCTTGTGCTTGACTGTCTGCCGACTGGTATATTTGGAATATCTGAGGATTATTGGCCACCTCACCACCTTCGATAGAGAACGGTATCACCATTTTAATTCCAAACTTCTTGCAAAAATCTCCCAGATGTTTCACTTGCTTGGTGTATAACGGACCAAAAATAATGTCACAACTTTTGGCATTCGGATCCAGCAACGTTTGGCGGATGTCAATATCAATTGGAACATTCCACGCATGGATATCGGTTGAAATGCCCTTTGCCTTTAAATCATCACAAGCCAGCAACATGCCACGATAATACTCCACCATTCTCCTGCCATCACCATCAACATCGTGCAAAGGTAGCATCACACCGATGCGAATGGCACGCTTGGTGATGTCCATATTGCTAACCGATTGCGGTTTGGCAGATGCTTTTGACGAAGGTGTTTGTGCCTTGATCGACCCAGTTGTCGCAGTAGACTGTTTCTTAACAAATGGTATGAAAACGGTATCCCCCTTCTTCAACTCATATCCTTCCTCTTTCATTTCAGGATTGGCATCCATCAAATCAGGAACGGAAATACCATATTTTCGAGCAATACCGAATACGGTATCTTTCTTTTTAGCTTCATATATGTCACGCCATTGATTGACTTGCGCAATGGTATCAATGCTGAAAAGCATTAAAACCGCCAGTAATATATTTTTAAATATAGGTTTCATCTTCATCGTTTTCATCCTTATTTAACTGCAAAAATACAAAAAAATATTCAACACCTCACTATTAGTCATAAATCTTTTACTATCTTTGTCTTCGGATTGCACTATTCTCATTGTTCAAAACGAATCAAAAATGAAAATTAAGACAGCCCTATTCATCCTCCTGCTGCTATCCTCTTTGCACATCAAGGCACAAGAGACACCCACGATAAGTCCATCTGCCATCTTCACAACAGTAGATGGCGAAACGAGTGAGGCGGTCACCGAATTTAGTGGTTCAGCACCCTTAAAGGCCAAATTTTCAGCAAATGTAGCGAACCAAGGCGACTGGAACGCTTATTACGAATGGCGGTTTACCCTTGAAGGTGAAGAGAAGCCATACCTCATACGCTACGAACAAGATACCGAAGTGACCTTCACCAAGGCGGGTTCGCATCGAGTAGTGCTCTACGCCATCTTCACTCATGACACTGACTCAGTGAAGTATACGGAGGAATATTGGGCTGACGCATCACCAATAACTGTTGCTATTTCAGAAAGTAAGCTGGAAATGCCTAATGCTTTTTCACCTAATGGTGATGGCATCAATGACATCTATAAAGCCAAAGACGGTTGGCAAAGTCTGACAGAGTTCAAGGCATACATTTTCAACCGGTGGGGACAAAAGTTGCTCGAGTGGACAAATCCAGCCGATGGTTGGGATGGAAAGTTCCAAGGAAAAGACGTGAAGCAAGGCGTTTACTTCTGCTTAGTCAAAGCAAAGGGTGCCGACGGAAGAACCTTCAACATCAAAACAGACGTAAATTTACTGAGAGGATACAATGAAGATGGTGGCACCAAGATGGGTAAATAAAACAATTTAGGAAGCAACAGGATACAAATGACTCGCGAAGACGAAAAGATTAATATATGGGGTGCACGCGTACACAATCTTAAGAACATCGATGTAGAGATTCCACGCAATGCACTCACCGTTATTACAGGCTTATCAGGTTCAGGAAAATCATCCTTGGCATTCGACACTATTTTTGCCGAAGGACAACGAAGGTATATCGAAACGTTCTCGGCATACGCCAGAAACTTTCTCGGTAACCTGGAAAGACCCGACGTAGATAAAATCACAGGACTGTCTCCAGTTATCAGCATCGAGCAGAAAACCACCAACAAAAATCCCCGTTCTACCGTTGGTACAACCACCGAAATATACGACTACCTGCGCCTTCTCTATGCCCGAGCCGGTACGGCATACAGCTATCTGTCGGGGGAAAAAATGATAAAATACACCGAAGAGAAGGTTATTGAGATGATTCTCAACGACTATGCCGACAAGCGCATCTACATTTTGTCTCCCTTGGTAAGGCAAAGAAAAGGTCACTATCGCGAACTTTTCGAGAGTATGCGGCGCAAAGGCTATCTCTATATGCGGGTAGATGGAGAAATCACGGAGATTGTTCGCGG
>URFI01000170.1 GCA_900547085.1 uncultured Prevotella sp. | reverse complement strand
GTTACACATTATAATAAGTATATCGTCTTTTTTTTTTTACCAAAAAATGTCCTAAAAACGGCACTAACAAACTTCCAATTTAGAAAAAAACGATAGGCAAACAGGATGAAAACTTGAGTTTTTTTGGCAAGCAAAATCGGTTTACACCCTAAAAGCATGGTTTTTCCTCAATTAAAAGCATCCTTTTGGTGCCCAATCTGTAGGGTATTGTGGGGCAAAAGCATGCAAATTGCCCTCTTAAAGCTATGCTATTTTCCCTAGAAAGACATGATCTTCCAGCTCACCTAACAAAAGATTTTCGTAAAATATTAGCTATTAACGATATATGAAAACAGCTGATTTTTGGCGTTTTTATAACCAGAAGAGTGACTGATTGTAAATACGCAAAATATAAAGAGGTGGTTTGTCAAGAAAAATCATACGCGCATACCATTATCATATTACTTCCGCTTACAGACTGAAAGGATAATTTGTAACGGTAGTATCATTAATGTTGAAATTATTCCTTTCGTTAATCTTCTCAAATTGTGTATCATTTACGCAGAAAATATATACATTTGTGAAATGAATCAATCAACTGGATGATGAGAAAGTTTGGTACAGTCACCTTCTTAGTCATTTCTATGATGGGACACCCTCAGACCACCTTGACTCTGAAGTAATCGTTGGAAAAGGGCAAACAGGAGGTGAAGGCTGACAAGAACACTCACAGAGAGGCCAAGCATGTACAGCAAATGCAGCATCAAGAACACGCACGAAACGGCGGGCAGCTGGCAGTTTTTCTTCCGTAGTCAATATAAAAAAGAGGACACTTCATGGAATACAGTAAAGAAGACAAATTAGAATGGACGATGATTTTCATTCATGAGTTTGGAAAGCGGTTCGGCCTTACCATGAAAGAGGCTTTCGGCTATCTGAGTCGTTTCAAGGGTATTGACTTTATAGACAAGCACTATGGCTTTGTACATACGCAATCGTTCGAAAGTATGGTAGACGACATCGCCAGTCTATGCAAAAGAATGGGAGGACAGTTAGGATGAGACTCTATCATGGGACCAGCAACAGGAATTAGAAACTGGTAAAATAGGGTAAGTTGATTTATATTCTTCTAACAGCGAGAAAGTATAACTTGCAGCGGTTGTAGTGCAAGGAACAGATTTCTTCCTTTTTCGTTAATCTTCTCAAATTGTGCGTCATTTACGCAGAAAATATATACATTTGTAGACTGAATCAACCGATTGAATTATGAGAAAGTTTGTCATCGCCATCCTCTTAGCCATGCCTTTGATAACCCAAGCTCAGACTGTTTTGACGCCCGAGCAACAATTGGAAAAGGCCAAACAAGAAGCGCAGGCTGCCAAGGAAGCTGTCAAAGAGGCCAAGAAAGCTGCAAAACGAGCTGCTGCGGAGGCCAAGAAAGCTGCCAAAGACAAAGCTAAACAGGCCGAAAAAGCACGAATCGAAGTTGAAATAGAGCGTGCCAACAAGAAGGCAGCTCGATACAAGATGGAAGCAGAGATGATTAAGAAGAAGGCAAGACAGACTATTGAAGATGCGCAGAAAGCAGTTGCAGGTTCGTCATCAGGCTGGTCCATCCCAGACAACAGCGCGAACAAGAGCAATCAAAGAAGCAACTCGCAACGGAAATCGGTTAGTTCAAAGGTCACTTTGCCGAAGACAGACAAATATGATTCCAAGTATTTGGAGGGAGGTGTACCGCTAGATGCCGATGGCAAAGTGGTCTTCACCCTCGATTTAAAGACTCCTGGGAAAACGGCTAAGCAGATTTACGACATCACCTATCAATATCTTGATGAATTGACAAAAGGCGAAAATCAACTCAATAGCCACATCGCTTTGGTCAATAAAGAACAAAATATCATCGCCGCCCGATACACTGAGTGGTTGGAATTCAGTAAGTCATTCCTGTCATTAGACCGGACAGAATTCGACTACACGCTGATTGCCAAGTGCACAGACAATCACTTGGAACTCACGATGAGCCGCATACACTACGACTATGAGAAGGGACGGCCCACACACATGTCGATCAGTGCAGACGAATGGATTACTGACGAGGTGGCCATCAACAAGAAAAAGAACAGCCTGCGTCCCCTGTCATCAAAGTTTCGCCGCAATACCATCGACCGCAAAGATGAGATATTTAGTCAGATATCCTATCGACTTCGCTGACAAACCTTGCCTGGCTGAACATCATCAGGCGGGCAGAAACACCGATAAAAACTATTTTTTCAAGCGATAACACGACATCTATATGAGTGCAAAATACCCAAGACGACAAAGAGGAACTGGCGAAACGCCACGCGATAGAATCTTTTGGATTCGAAACATACTCAACATCATCTTCATGATTGGTGCCGTGGTAGGCGTCATCTTCTATTTCTTTACACAAAAAGAAACGCTTGGAATCATCATCATCCTAACCGCCATGTTCTTCAAGATGGCCGAATGCAGCATTCGCATATTCCACAAATGACTCGATTTTTATTATCCATATTCCTATTATTATCTTCCTTGACTATGGTTGCTCAGATAGACGACTATAATCAAATAGATCCTAGTGGTAACATCACGCGCCGAGATGGCATGGCCAACGACTCGACCCATGAGAACAAAGAAATTCCGAAAGGGTTGAAGGTTTGGACGGTCAACGAACGTTTTGGTGACATCATTCCCGCCGTTCCCGACACCTTGTCACACATGTATCCCAACAGCATCTTTACAACGGGCATGCGTGGTGAATACAATTCTACGGGCAATCTGGGGGCACCACGCATCAACAGGCTGTTCGTTGATCGCCAACGTGCAGACCAACAATTTATCTTTACGCAACCTTATGACTACTTCATCGTTGCTCCGGGCGATTTTCATTTCACCAACACGCTGTCGCCCATCACCAACTTGACATACAATACGGCCGGAAACCGCACTAACGGCGAGGATCATTTCACGGCTAAGTTTGCCGTCAATGCAGGCAAGAAGTTAGGTTTGGGATTTAAATTCGATTATCTATACGGACGTGGCTATTATTCTAACCAAGCGTCTTCACATTTCAACTACACCCTGTACGGTTCCTATCTCGGCGAACGGTATCAAGCACACCTGCTCTTATCGACCAATCATCAGAAGAATACAGAGAATGGAGGTATTACTGATGACAAATTCATCACCAATCCAGAGAGCTTTGACGATAACTACCAAACATTAGAAATACCGACGGTATTGCAGAAAAACTGGAATCGTAACGATAATCAGCACGTCTTTTTCAGTCATAGATACAACGTTGGCTTCAATCGAAAAGTACCCATGACGGCTGAAGAGATTAAGGCAAAGAAGTTTGCCATGGAGGCCAAGAAAGAAAATGACGCGAAGAAAGCCAAGCAAAAGGCCAGGAAACAGGCCAAGAAAGAGGGCAGAACACTGAACGATGACGACCTAAAAAAAACAGAACCGTTGGCCGGCAGGCCTGATGACGCGGTCATTGCAGGCGTTGAGTCTACAACTCCGGCTGCGCAAGACAGCGGCCGTATTGTCGTGAACGGTCAACAGGCAGCAGACAGTTTGTTGGCCAAACAAAAGAAAGAAAAAGCGGATACGGCTTGGGTAAAGAACGAATATGTGCCCGTGACCAGCTTCATACACACGTTGAAATTCGACAATTACACCCGCATTTATCAAGCATACCAGACGCCAGACAACTACTATGCCAACACATACAAGATGGATGAATGGCTACGAGGTGACTCTATTTACGACAAGACCAAGCACTACCGTGTGCACAACACGTTTGCACTATCGCTTTTGGAAGGGTTTAACAAATGGGCCAAATCAGGTTTGAAAGCTTTTGTCAGTCATGAACTGCGGCATTTCACGCTCCCCGACACAGTTGGAACAGCGACTTACAACGAAAATTCCGTATACGTCGGCGGGCAATTGAGCAAGACACAAGGCAAAACTTTCCACTACGAAGTGACTGGTGAGGTGGGAGTTGCAGGGCGAGATGCAGGCAAGATAGACATCAACGCCACCGCCGACCTCAATTTCAAGCTGTTTGGTGACACCGTACAGTTGGCAGCAAGTGGCTTCTTCCATCGCTATCAACCCACCTTTTACTACCGTCATTACCACGGACGTCATTTCCTCTGGGATAATGATGACTTGAGCAACACCACACACACGCGTATTCAAGGCTTGTTGAGTTATGCCAAAACCAAGACTTCACTGCGCATTGCCGTGGACGAATTGACCAATTATACCTATCTGGCGCAAGCCTATACCATCAACAATCAGTATCAGCGTATCGGCACAGAGGTTGGTGTTCGGCAAAGCAGTGAAGCCATCAACGTGCTGACGGCCTCACTATCGCAGGATGTAGCATGGGGACCTTTGCACTGGGAATCGGTCATTACCTTTCAAAACTCTTCCAGTCAAACGGCTTTGCCATTACCAAAACTCAACATTTATTCAAATCTTTTTTTCCGATTGAAGA
>URFI01000169.1 GCA_900547085.1 uncultured Prevotella sp. | reverse complement strand
CCTCGGTGCTTACCTTCTTCAGTGCCACGCCCTGATGCCCGATGATGATGCCTTTCTGCGATTCGCGCTCCACATAAATCACCGCGTTGATGTGAATTTGCTTGGCCGACTCCTTGAATTGCTCTACCCTCACCTCCACCGAATAAGGTATCTCCTTGTCGTAATACAGCAAAATCTTCTCGCGGATGATCTCACTGACAAAGAATTTGGCGGGCTTGTCCGTCAGTTGGTCCTTGTCAAAATAAGGAGGACTGTCGGGCAAGAGTTCCTGAATGCGTTTGAGCAGCATGTCCACGCCAAACTTATTAGCAGCCGAGATGGGAAGAATCTCGGCATTGGGCAGTAGCGAATGCCACTTCTCCACCAGTTGGCCAACGGTCTTTTGGTTGCTCGCATCAATCTTGTTGATGACCAAGATGACCGGAATGGTCATCGTCCTCACCTTCTCAAGGAAGTCGGCATTCTTCTCCGGGTCTTCCACTACATCAGTTACATACAACAGGATGTCAGCGTCGGCCAGGGCCGATTCAGAGAATGCCAGCATGTACTCTTGCATCTTGTAATTGGGTTTCAACACGCCCGGAGTGTCGGAGAACACTATCTGCATGTCGTCGGTATTCACGATTCCCATGATGCGATGCCGGGTGGTCTGGGCCTTGAACGTCGCAATGGAGATGCGCTCGCCCACCAACTGGTTCATCAGCGTCGACTTGCCCACGTTTGGGTTGCCCACAATGTTTACAAAACCTGCCTTGTGCATAAGCTGCTACTTGTTTGAGAAGAAAAAAGCGCATTCTTTACGTTGAAAGGATGCGCTTTCTTATTCTGGAATTTCACAATTCATTATTTCCTCGTCACGGCGTCAGCGCCATCGTAAGCCCACTTGAAGAATGAAGCTCCGTGTACGAATCCGGCTCCGAAAGCGGTAAAGATGACATTGTCACCCTTCTTCAATTTGCTTTCATAGTCCCAAAGAGCCAACGGAATGGTTGCGGCACTGGTATTGCCATAGTGCTGAATGTTGATAGCCACCTTGTCCATCGGGAGTTCAGCGCGTTTGGTCACGGCCTCAATGATGCGCAAGTTGGCCTCGTGAGGTATCACCCAATCCACATCACCTGCCGAAAGGTCATTACGCTTCATAATCTCCAACACGTCGTTGCTCATGTCAGTCACCGCATAGCGGAACACCGACCGTCCCTCTTGATAGAGGTAGTGCAGATGATGGTCAACCGTGAAGTGTGAGGCAGGACAAACGCTACCACCAGCCTTCATGTGTAAGAACGGAAGTCCTTTACCATCGGTGCGAAAGAACATGTCTTGCATGCCCAGCTCTCCGTCCTCGGATGCTTCTACCAAAACGGCACCTGCGCCATCTCCGAAGAGAACGCATGTCTGTCGATCTTGATAATCAACGAGCGAAGACATCTTGTCCGCTCCGATGACAATCACCTTCTTACAACGCCCACTCTCCACAAAGCTACTGGCCGTGCTCAGCGCATACATGAAACCGCAACAAGCTGCTTCCAAATCATACGCGAAAGCGTTTTTCAGTCCCAGCTTACCCAACACGATAGATGCCGTGGAAGGGAATTTGTAATCGGGCGTTGTCGTGGCGACGATAAGCGCGTCGATGGTGTCGGGATCTACCCCGGTTTTCTGAATCAACTGCTTAGCAGCCTTACGCGCCAAGTAACTGGTCCCGAGGCCTTCCTCCTTCAGGATGCGGCGTTCTTTGATACCAACACGAGTAGTAATCCATTCGTCGCTGGTGTCAACCATTCGTGAGAGTTCCTCATTGTCGAGAACATAGTCAGGAACGTATCCCCCAACGCCGGTAATAATCGCGTTGATTCTTCCCATTATTCAGCTACTTCCTTTTCAATCGCAACTTTACCTCTGTAGTAACCACAAGTAGGACAAACGGTGTGGTAAACATAATATGCGCCACAGTTAGGGCAAACTGCCAATGTTGGAGCTACAGCCTTATCATGAGTTCTTCTTTTCAGTGTACGAGTCTTCGACTGTCTTCTTTTAGGATGTGCCATTTTCTTTAATCTTTAATTATTGTTTTTAATTTTTCTAATCCAGCCCAGCGCGGATTCACAGGCTCTTCACCGTCCTCCAAACTACTTCGGGTAGCCGAAAGCTCTTGCAGCTTTTTCGTCATCACAGCATTGCATTTTCCAGGTGCATGCACATGCTTGATGGGGACGCTGAGATCTATAAATTCATAGATAAACCACGAGATGTCGAGCACGCCTTCGCGCTCAGGCACTACGATTAGGTCATCATCGTCTGAGTATTCTTCGCCAAATTTCGCCATGAGCTTATTTTCCGTATCGATGGGTTGTTCCATTTCATCAAGACACAAGTCACAGGTCACGATGACGAACCCCTGGATATGGAAGGACAGCTCAAAACTGCCGGCCATCCTGCGTATGGACAGTGCGACAGAAAGATTGCCTTTTTGGATGTCAGGAGCCTCGATGGCTTCAAAATACGCATCGTCAAGCTCGAATTCATAGGTCGCAACCTGATCGGTCAAAGCTTTCAAGTCAATCTTAAACGGCTTTAAATCGCGCATAATTATACTTTGGAGTGCAAAGTTACAAATATTTTCCGACATGTGGACAAGTTACACATAAAAAAATCATTTCTTCAGCTCAATCCTGAAAGTTGTCCCCTTGTTCACTTCCGAGTTGCTGACCCATATTTTACCTCGATGGTACTCTTCTATGATGCGTTTGGCCAACGAAAGTCCCAGTCCCCAACCACGTTTCTTGGTGGTAAAGCCGGGACGAAAAATATTTCTAATATCTTTTTTCCTGATGCCTTTCCCTGTATCAGACACCTCTACAACGACCTTCCCAACGGCGTCTTGCACACGGATGGTGATTCGTCCGTGCTCTCCCCCCATGGCATCCACAGCATTTTTACACAAATTCTCGATAACCCATTCAAATAGCGAGGGATTCATGCGCACCATGAGTTCGTCTGAGCTTTCGGGCAACTGGGTTACGATTTGGATGCCTTGCGACGTGCGGCGATTCATGTAGGATGTCACATGCCGCACCACCTCACGCAAGCTGTACGGCTCCAATTCGGGCATCGAACCGATTTTCGAGAACCGGTCGGCAATTAATTGCAGGCGCTTCACGTCCTGTTCCATTTCGGGAATCAGTGCATCGTCAGGATAATTCTCCTTCAAAATTTCCGTCCAAGCCATCAGGCTGGAGATGGGGGTGCCCAACTGGTGAGCGGTTTCTTTCGACAGTCCCACCCAAACCTTGTTTTGCTCGGCTCGTTTGGAGGTGAGCAACGCAAAAATCACCACCACGGCGAAGATGAGTACCACCCCCAACTGAACGTATGGATAAGAGGCCAATCTTTTGAGCATCAGCGAGTCGTCGTAGCAAACGTCAATATAGTCGTCTTTCACACGGTCATTTAAAGAAATACGAATAAAGTGGTTGGCCGCTTTTTGACGATTGCCCAGGGTCTTGAGGTAAGCCGTGCTGTCCTCTCCTGACCGGTTGTCAAGGCTGATGTTGCGATAGGTCTGCACATCACCCGTTGGGTCCATGACGATGACCGGAATGGTATGATTCTCGTTGAGTACCTTCAACACCAGGTTCAGATCTGTGTTCTCATCCGCCTGGTTGAGTGTGCGCATAGCTTCGGCCCATACTTCCATCTTGTTGCGCTCTTCGTTCTCGAGGTCCCTGATGAGGTAATGAGAAACCACAAGCGACACCACCGCTATAAGTATAGCGGCCACAACGAGGATAAGCTTTACCTGTCTGATGCGGTCTGTCCATTGCATAGTGTTACAACGGATGAACCAAGTAAATATTGTATGGTATCATTAGGCCAATAAGGCTAATAAGCCCAATTAGCCCAATAAGCCTAATTAGCCTAATAGGCCCAATAAGCCCAATAGGCCTAATATCAAAAAAGCCTCCAAGACATTTCTGTCCTGAAGGCTTCTACTTGAAAAAAGGCGGCTACCTACTCTCCCGCATTGCATTGCAGTACCATCGGCGCAAGCAGGCTTAACTTCTCTGTTCGGAATGGGAAGAGGTGGAACCCTGCCGCCATAACCACCTGATAAGGGGATGACGTATCGATACAAGCGAATCTAAGGTCATGAACAAATCACGACGGGTAAAACTCAAAGCGCCCAGCTGAAAGAATGGGCCTTGCGGAAAGAAAGTTATTGGGCAATTAGTAGTGCTCGGCTTTGCCATCGCTGGCTTTACACCTGCACCCTATCAACGTCGTAGTCTACGACGACCCTTATGTGGAGTTCTAATCTTGCGGATGGCTTCGCACTTAGATGCTTTCAGCGCTTATCCTAACCAGACTCAGCTACCCAGCGGTGCGCCTGGCGGCACAACTGGTAAACCGGAGGTCTGTCCATCACGGTCCTCTCGTACTAGTGACGGCACCACGCAAAACTCCCGCGCCCACGATAGATAGAGACCGAACTGTCTCACGACGTTCTGAA
>URFI01000168.1 GCA_900547085.1 uncultured Prevotella sp. | reverse complement strand
ACTCGTGACCTCCTGCGTGACAGGCAGGCATTCTAACCAACTGAACTAACGCACCTCAGCAAATACTGTTATTTCTGTTTGCGGATGCAAAGGTAATGCTTTTAATTGAAAAGTGACAAACAGATGTCAAGAATCATTCATAATTAATATATATTAACATATTGTCGAGAAGATAAGGAACAACGATAAAAGTATCATACAGACGGCAACCACCTTTTGATATTTCTTTTTGTCAACGTTCTTGATGAATCGCATGGCCAGATAGTTGCCCACAATCATCGCCGCGGCAATGCCAAGACCAGCGATGATGATTTGCTCGTTAACCAGATTCAGCTTGCCATAAACCACGATTTTAACAACGTGCATCACCGTTGCTGCCGTTGCTTCACTGGCGATGTAGGACACCGGACTTAAATCTAATGTGAGAAACACCGCGCTACTCAGCGGCCCTGAAATGCTCAACATACCGTTGATGAATCCCGTGACGCAACCACCCACGACCATGGTTGCCGGGTGTTGTGGAAAGTGCAGCTTGCCACGGAGCTTCTGAATGGCAAACAGTATCAAGGCAAAGCCTACGATGATGGTCATGATGTTTTTGGGCGCAATGGAGAAACCGTAAGCACCCAGGGCCGTGAGGGGAATGGATGGCAGCAAAAACCATAACGTTTTTTTCCATTCAATGCTTTTCCATCCGATGACCGCGCGCGAGGCATTGCTCAGCAGTTGTGCGATGGTACATACGGGAACGGCCACCTCTATGCCGTAAACGGAGGTGACGATGGGTAGCAGCAGCATGCATAAAAAGGTGGCTTATCTGCATAAGGCTCTCCATGGAGAGTGAAGGAAAAGAAGTTACCCGACCAGATTGCTTCATCAGTAATGATGAGGTACCTGCCTTCATTCGCAGGAGTGAAGTCGCGTAAGATAAGGATTGGAAGAAAAGCCAATATGATAACGAGCTATATCTTCTTGTCAATGCCTGGAGCTTTTGCGTCTAACATAAATAATGTATATAAACATTAGTTAGCAGTGAAATGGCAGCTCCATCTTTTGACTTGTACGAAATGAAGAAAAAATCGCGATGATAAAAGTTGATTTGATGAAGTGGATTTTGAAAGTTATCCGGCAGATTTTTCGCTTTCATGTGCGAGAAATCTGCCGGATGTTTTACTTCATATCTTGTATGTATAGCTGTTTTTTATTATCTTTTCTGATAACCACACTTAGGACATTTTCCATTTTCGTCAAGAGCGATGCCGCAAAGAGGACAACGTTCAATGCTTCCAGATACATCATATTCGGCACTAGATTTGTTGAGACCGCTCGTGAAGGAAATCTTCGCAATGTTCAACTTGTCTTTCAGCAAGTCATAAACAATCTTAATAAAGCCCTCTGTTGTCATGGTTTCTTTGGTAACAACCAAACGGCAGTCAGGATATGCCCGAGCCAATTCAGTCTTAAAGGCTGGACCCTTCGTGGTGTTCTGTGCCTGACCATTCTTGATACCTTGTTTTTCGTACACGTCCAGGATGGCTGGCAACAATGGGTCGTCCTCTCGCAATATCAGTGCGTGGTCAAAGTTTTTAAGCAAGTTCCACGCAGTCTTTTGGATTTCATTGCATGGGAAAACCATGTTTACGCCTTCGTTAATGGTGTCTTCCACCTCAATAGTCAATGTACCGGAGTGACCATGTAGATACTGTGCCTCACCTTTAAATCCTAAAAAACGGTGTGCATACTGCAATTCAAAAGTTGTGATACTTCTCATAATGTTTTCGTGTTTATGGTTAGTTTATGTTTACGTATCACAAAGATAATCTAATTTTCGATGAAATGCAAATTATTGCCCGTCATTTTTACTAAGTCAGTGTATTTCGTCACGGAAAGAAGCATGGCAGGTTCAATTTTCTTTTCTTTCTACGGTAAAAACAATAACAGATATTCATAGAACCAAATGCCAAGAGAAAGAAAATCAAATCGTTTTTACTAAATACGTGACAACGTTCCATACAAAACAGAGCAAACACCAATTAGTTTATTACTCAAGGTGAATCTATGTAACAAACAGTTTGTCATGATGTTATCAAATATTTATTTTTCCTCGTTATCGTTAGCACATCGTTCCTTTATAGGGTTGTCACAAGGTTTACAAATCATCTTGATGTCTCAATTTTCATCCATCCTCCACCGAATGCTGGTATAGATACAAACCGTAACAGAAACGTAAAATCGGTTGTTTATCCTCCTACCTTTGCAGCGTAAAACTTTAACAAGATAGTAATTATGGACAATCAAATCATTATTTGGAGTAGTGTTATTTTAATGTTAGGTGTCATCTTCATCATGCGTGAAGCAGTTAAAATGAGAAGACACACCAAAGGACATAAATTATTTGAGCTTTCAGATGAATTCGATATCTATGACTGGGACGAAGAATAATCATTTGCTAGTGGCTGACCAAACCAAGTCAATATGCCTGTTTCTGGCCGACTATGCCTCATGGCTTTATGGCTGTGGAGCGACCTGCACACGCATAAAGAAGAACGTAGACCGCATGGCCAAGGTGTGGAAGCTAAACATAGAAATGACTATTTTGCCCGGTAGTATCCATCTGGCACATTTTGATCCGGCAACGGGACAATCGAGCGTGTACTTCAAGAAGACCCCGGACACAGGTATCAGCTTTTACAAAAACACCCAACTGAGCAAACTCAGTTGGGCCGTTTCTGACGGACAAATACAGTTTGAGGAGGCTCAGACCGAGTTTGCCCGCATCACTTCCGCACCGTTTACCAACAAGTGGGTGGTGTTGTTGCTTGCCTCATTAGCCAACATGTCATTCTGCCGTTTGTTCGGTGGCGATTTATTGGCCATGATCATCGTCTTCGTGGCTACGCTGTTGGGATTCCGATTGAAGCAGGTCTTGTTGGAAGAGCACGTTGATGTCAAGCTGGTCTTTATGATTTGCGCCTTCTTTTCTGCCGTCATTGGTACGGCGGGATATGTCTTCGGACTGGGTGAAAAACCTGACGTTGCCTTGGCTACCAGTGTTTTGTATCTCATACCAGGCATCCCGTATATCAACAGTCTTAGTGATCTTATTCAAGGTCAGTATCTTGTGTCTTTCAGCAGATTCATGAATTCCATGATTCTTACGTTCTGCCTCTCTGTAGGATTGGCTGGTGGCATACTGCTGATGAATCTCAAAATGTTTTAATCGAATAGTTATGGCATTCTTTTTATGCGTTTTAGAAGACGCATTCTTTGGTGCTCTGGCAGGCATAGGATTTGCCAGTATCAGCAACCCACCACACAATGCGTATCCTTATTGCGCCCTCATCTCGGGCGTAGGCCATGGCGTGAGATACTTCTTGATGAACAACGCCTATCACCAAGAGAGTCTTATCGTTGCCAGTTTCGTGGCCTCTTTGGTCATTGGCTTCATGGCTGTGGCACTGGCCAGAATGGCTAAGTGTCCACCTGAGACATTCTCTTTCCCATCCCTCTTGCCCATGATTCCAGGTATGTATGCTTATCGCACCGTCGAAGCTTTGGTTATGTGTTTGTTTACACAGGATGAAGATTTATTCAATCATTATTTGTATCTTTGTACATCAAACGGATTCACTTGCGCTTTTGACATATTAGGAATGGTGTTGGGTGCCACATTGCCTATCTTCTTCCTTAACAAAATATCCTATCGCGCTACCCGTCACGTTGATTGAATATGATGTAACAAACTGAAAGTGGTAAACTATGGAGCTGAGACAAATAAGATACTTTCTCAAGGTGGCCGAATTGTTGAATTTCTCTGAGGCGTCAAAGGCACTGTTTATTACACAGAGCACCCTCTCTCAACAGATACGCCAGCTTGAGAACGAATTCGACACTATCTTGTTTGAGCGAAACAGCCACGAGGTTTCGCTCACCGAAGCCGGGCAACAATTCATGCGATATGCCCGAAAAGTAATCATCGATGTCGATGATTGCACGCAGAAGATGGACGACCTCAAGAACATGCTGACAGGCGAATTGAACATCGGCGTTACGTTCACGTTCAGTCCTTTGCTTACCGAGACCGTTCTCGAATTCATGAAACTGTACCCACATGTGCGCCTCAATGTTTTTTATAAAACCATGAGTGAGCTGATGGATATGTTGCAACGACGGGAAGTTGACTTTGTATTGGCCTTCAAACCTACCGACAGAAACGATAAGATAGAGAGCCATGTGCTCTTCAACAACCATCTGTCCGTGGTGGTCAGTGAGCAACATTCATTGGCAAAGCGGAAATCGTTGACCTTAGACGACTTGGCTCCGTATGATGCTGCCATGCCTGCACGCGGTTTACAGGCTCGCAACTCGTTCGATGATATGATTCATAGTGTAAACAGCAAGCTCAAAATACGTGTTGAACTCAACGACGTGAGTATCTTGCTGAAACTGATTAAACAAAGCAAGCTCATCACGATATTGGCCGAGGCCACCATTCATGATGAAGACGGTCTCGTTGCCATCCCGCTCGAAAT
>URFI01000167.1 GCA_900547085.1 uncultured Prevotella sp. | reverse complement strand
AAGTCTGATTTTTTGAAATCCCGTGAGAACATTTTGTTGGCACCATTGTAAACACTGATGTGTACAATGTTATCATAGTAAACGTTGCCCACCTCAACACCTTCGTCGGTATAAGAATTCTTGATGATTTTATACGTTGTAGGGTTTACCTGAACATAAAGATGGTAACGCTGTTTATCGGCATTGATGACAGTATCGCGTTTGATTAAACTATTTTGGTTTAAAGCCACAGGTTGTTTGCGCATAAAGGCAAATTCGTTATCTGGATTGTCACTCTTCACCAAACGAACCACGTCACCATACTGGTTTTTGAATTCAAAAAGATGCTCCGTCTGTCGGACAATAGCATATTTGACGGCCGACGAGCTTTGTAAAATCAGTGAATCTTGAACAATCTTGAAATAGACAGGGATGCTGGTTGAGTCAGGATAATAAATCGTATCCTCTTGAACTTTGAAAACAACATCTTCTTCGTCTTCATTCAACCAAATGCCTTGCAGGAGTTGCTTCGCCTTCACATCTTCTTGCGTTAATACTCTCTCGTCCCGCTTACTCTTATTTGCACAACTGGCAGCAAAGAACATAAGGACAAGTAGAATAACAGTTGTGGAAATAGATGTTTTCATCGCTACATAAAGACGTTTTTGTGTCAAAATCCTAATGCAGAATCAATCAAAAAGTTCGGCATCAGCTAAAGAACACGCTTTTAAATCTTTTTCACTGGTCACTATCTTATCTTTGTCTATGGGCCAGCTGATATTAATCGTTTCATCATCCCAACGTAATCCTGTCTCTTGTGCTGGTGTATAGGGATTGTCCACTTTATAAATAAAGATTGCCTCGTCACTCAATACCAAAAAGCCATGAGCAAAACCGCGGGGAATAAACAGTTGACGCTTGTTATCTTCGCTCAACTCTACACTGACGTACTGACTGAAAGTCGGTGACGACTTGCGAAGATCGACTGCCACATCAAGCACACGGCCTTTGATAACCCTTACCAATTTAGCTTGCGAATACTCACCTTTCTGATAATGCAATCCACGCAAAACCCCAAAACTAGATTTCGATTCATTGTCTTGAATAAAATCAACCTGTCCAATCTGTTTCTGAAAATCAGCCTGCTTCCATGCTTCAAAAAAATAACCACGCGCATCCTCAAACACTTTTGGTTCGATGATCCATACTCCTTTGATTTTTGTTTCTGTGTACTTCATTATTGACTCTTCTGAACGTATTCTATAAAGCAAAGGTACCACAATTCAACAGAACGGCAAAGTTTTTGTTGCTTTTATTTGTCAGCGTTGCAGTTTTCACGTTTTTAGTTGCTCTATTCGTAAAAAAACAATAAATTTGCAAACGTGATTGAATTGGAAAAACATATCGAAACGCTGCTTTTGGACAATGACTGTGTCATCATTCCAAATTTTGGTGGGTTCATGGCTCATCCCGTTCATGCTCACTA
Organism: uncultured Prevotella sp.; assembly: GCA_900547085.1. Lineage (GTDB taxonomy): Bacteria > Bacteroidota > Bacteroidia > Bacteroidales > Bacteroidaceae > Prevotella. The sequence goes on along the minus strand of URFI01000167.1, from coordinate 3,166 downwards.
TGAAGAGCAGGATCAGCTGTACTATCCCCCACTCCGCACCATTGGGTTCAATCCACAACTTACCATCAACGATTCATTACTGGCGCAGTCGTATGTAGATGTATACGACATCAGCTACCCCGAGGCTCTTCGGCGGATTGAACGTGAGGTTATTGAAATCAAAGAGCATCTCTCAAACGAGGGACAATTCCATTTGTCAGACATCGGCACGCTACATTATAATAATAGTGAGGGGATATTTACATTCATACCATGCGAGGCCGGCATCTTAACGCCCACCCTTTATGGACTGAGTTCATTGGATATAGCCCCTATCTCAAGCGTCACTTCAACTCAACAACCTACTCAAACAAGCTTTATTGAACAAGCTGAATCACAGCACAATAAGACTGAACATGCAGATGCCTCAGAGCCATCGAAAGAGCAGCTCATGCCCACAGAAGTAAAACTACTTGACACTGATGATGACACGAACAAAACTATCCGAGTTAAAGTCAGCGTCATCAGAAACCTGGTTGCAGCTTGTTTAGTAGCCGTGGCGTTCTTCTTATTTCCGGCAACACTAAACCACCAGGGAAACAATGCCAAATTGTTTGGAAACATTGATACCAGCTTGCTGTATCATATCATGCCCAAAGACATTATCACGGGTTCTGTCGACGTACCAAACGACGCTCCTGAGAGAACCGAAGCAAAGCCCATTTTAAAAGAAATGAAAGCGGCTGAACCTATTAAGAAAGAGGTAGAAGAGAAAACAACCGCCTATGTGATTGTTTTGGCCAGTAGGGTAACGGTCAGAAATGCAAACGCATTTGTAGAAAAGTTACATCAAGCAGGCTATACTCAGGCAAAAGTTTACACGAAGAATAAAAGCACAAGAGTAATCTACGGACAGTATGAAACTGAACGGGCTGCATACAATGCCTTGAACAACCTTCAAAATCAAAAGGAATTTGCAGATGGCTGGGTTTTAAAACTATCCCCCATTTCCTCTCATTAATAACCTGTAACATTGAAAAGAGTTCGATGTCCAAAATGTGACAATTACATCACATTTGACGAAACAAAATATTCTAACGGTCAATCTTTAGTTTTCCAATGTCCTGAATGCAACAAGCAATTCAGGATTAAGATAGGTGTATCCAAACTGAAAGAAAGACTAAAGGATATGAAAATCGATGAAAACGCTCATCAACAAGCCTACGGAGCTGTTGTAGTCATTGAGAACGTTTTCCACTACAAACAAGTTCTACCCCTTCAGTTCGGTATCAATCACATTGGACGTTACGTCAAAGGAAACGACATTGAGTGCCCTATCGAAACGACCGACCCAAGCGTTGACCTGACACACTGCAACATCACGGTGTCCAAAGACAAGCATGGCAAGCTGAAATACGAGCTCAGCGACGGCCCCAGCTATACCGGTACATTCGTAAACAACCAACTACTGGGCGACCGCGAACGCAGAATCATTCAAGAAGGATCGCTGTTTACCATCGGGGCAACCAGCATTATTTTACGAACGTCTGACCAGGATGATGAATAAAAAGCGAGTCACGTGCCATATTTTTTCAATATTGTTACATTCGCTATTCGTTATTTGTTCACAAACTCGTCAAATTGTTTGTTCACTTCAAGCATCCATTCGGGAAGTTTCGCTTTTGCGTTATCAATCAATTCTTTTGGCATGGTCTTGTAAAAAGCGTATGCCATGGGACCAGAAATGGCAGCCAAAGTGTCTGCATCACCGCCTAAGGCAATTGCCAACTTCAAACAGTCCGCATAATCTGCGCTTTCTAAAAAGCAAATAAGAGCAGTAGGGACAGTCTGTTGGCAGGTCTCATCAAAGTCATAGTTGGGTTTTATACCTTGATAGGTCAAGTCCGACCAATTTGGGTAGTATTTTTCAAGTACATGCTCTCGAATAAAATCTTTGTTTTGCCCTTGCATACCGTAGAATATAGTCAAAGCAGTTGCTACTGCTCCTTTAATTCCCTCGGGATGATTATGGGTAGGCATCGCTGTCTGTGTAGCCAGTTCTATACATTCTTTGACATCCTTAGCCATAAATCCAGCCGATGAAACCCTCATGGCACTACCATTGCCAAAGGAATTATACGGAGGTTGAATATCTTTTGCAATCAGCCATCTTGCAAATCGTCCGCCAAATCCACGATAAAAGTCTTCACGGCATCTTTTCCAAAGGTTTTCTGCCATATTCAGATTCTTTATAAGTGCTTCTGCGCATGCAAACGTACAGAGCGTATCATCGGTATAAGTATTCGATGTAAGTAGTAAATCGACCGCATTATAATTTTTTGTTCGATTTTCAAATTCGTACGGCATTCCTGCGATGTCGCCAATTGCGGCGCTTAATAGTAGATTCTTCATAGTCAATATTTTTTTTGTTTAACATTCAAAATCCTTGCTGCCAATGGCTGAATTTCTCTTCAGAATCGAGAAATAATAAAACTCACTTCTGCAACACTTGTCATGTAAGACTCACATGGTTAATTTCACGGAGCAAACACACTCTCTTCCTCTCAACTGATAGTTATAGGTAAATGTATTGACAGAGTTGTAGATGGTATATCCATATTGTTGTTGGTTCAGAATGTTTCTGATGTCAAGGGAAACCTTGACAGCTTTCTTTCGATAGGATAATCCCATATCCAATAAGCTCATTATCTTTGTTACATCTTTCGTCAATTCATTCTTGACAATATCAGCAGAAGTATCGAATGTGAAGCCATCGAGAGGCATGATTTTCAAAGACACCTTGTGCTGCTGACTTAGATAGCTGTTGCTCTGATACTCTGTGGAAAGATAAGTCTTGGCAAACATGCCATGATAATTTAACTCCACATACTTAAATGGTTGTGAAGTGAGTTTTGGAGCTAAAATCCAACTTTTCCAGGTGTATTTCTGCTGAACATCATTCTGCAAAGTCGTTTGTCGTTTCCATTGATAAGCACCATTTAATGAAATTTTGGTCTTGATAGGCTCTATAAATTTTGTGATACCGATTTGTTCCATCAAACTTCTTCCTGTATTTGGAGCGTATATTTTCGACATGGTGACGAGCGTTGAGCTTGCGTTTTGGCTCAAAAGCAAGTTGTTCTTTTCCTGATTATAGAGAAAATCTACATTGAGGAACCACATTTTC
>URFI01000166.1 GCA_900547085.1 uncultured Prevotella sp. | reverse complement strand
AAATTAGAAAAAGAGGCCTGATCTTGATTAGTATTATCGGTTTGGGTCTTTTTGCGTTTATTGCTGAAGAGGGATTTCGTTCATGCGAAGCATCCCGAAACGACCGACGTCAGCAGATAGGCGAAGTATTAGGTGAGAAAGTCAGTGTGCAAGACTTTCAAAAACTCATTGATGAGTATTCGGAAGTCATCAAGATGCAACAGGGTGTGAACAACCTCAATGAGATGCAGTTGAACCAAGTGAAAGACATGGTTTGGCAAACATACATTCAGACCAAGGTGGTAGAGAATGAAGCCAACAAGCTGGGATTGACCGTCACCGATGCCGAATTGCAGAATATCTTGAATGAAGGAACTAACCCCATGTTGATGCAAACACCGTTTGTGAATCAACAAACGGGTCGATTTGATGCGAATTCGCTGAAGAAGTTCCTCGCTGATTATAAGACACAGCAAACCGCTAATCCACAACTTGCAGAGCAGTATCAAGCATTGTACAAGTATTGGACGTTCATAGAGAAGACACTTCGTCAACAATTGCTGGCACAAAAATATCAAAGTCTTCTTGCAAGTTGCATCCTCTCAAACCCCGTTGAGGCCAAAATGGCATACAAAGAGGCCAACGAGGAGAGCCAGATTGAGCTGGCTACGTTCCCTTATTCAAGTATTGAAGATAGCAAGGTGAAAATCTCTGACGCTGACTTGAAGGCGAAGTACGAAGAAGTGAAGGGCCGTTTCAAGCAGTATGTAGAAAGTCGTGACATCAAGTATGTGACGGTACAGGTAGCACCTTCGGCAAACGACCGTGCGGCTTTGCAGAAGTCATTCACGAAATATACAGCCGACTTGGCCGCAGCAGCCGACCCTGCAAACGCTGTTCGCAAGAGTACGTCCTTAGTGAACTATCTGGGTTTGCCCGTTGCCAAGACAGCTTATGCGTCCGACATCGCTGACAAACTTGACTCTATGTCTGTTGGACAGACCTTTGGTCCGTTCGAAAGTCAGATGGATAACACGCTGAATGTTATCAAACTGGTTTCTAAACAATTGTTGCCCGACTCGGTGCAGTACCGCCAAATTCAGGTAATGGGTGCGACAGCTGACGAAGCTCAGAAGCGTGCTGACTCCATTTACACCGCATTGAACGGTGGTGCCGACTTCGAGTTGCTGGCCAAAAAATATGGACAAACGGGCGAAAAGACCTGGTTGACGACCGCACAGTATCAGCAAGCACCGTCTATGGACGCTGATACAAAGACTTATATCAATACACTCAATAATCTTGGCGTTAGCGAAACGAGAAACATGAAGCTGGGTCAAGGCAATGTCATCATACAGGTTGTTGACCGCAGGGCGATGATTAACAAATATACGGCTGCCGTCATTAAGAAGACCATCGATTTCTCTAAGGAGACTTATTCAACCGCCTATAACAAGTTCAGCTCATTTGTCAGTGCCAACCAGACACCGGATAAAATTGCTAAGAATGCAAAAGGCAGTGGCTACACGGTGCAGGAGGCAAAGGACATCACTACCTCTACACATACATTGGTGGGCATCAACGACACTCGTGACGCTCTGAAATGGTTGTTCGAGGCGAAAGAAGGTGAAATATCTCCAATGTACGAGTGCGGTAACAACGACCAGTTGTTGCTCGTGGTGCTTGACAAGATTCATCCAAAGGGCTATCGTCCTTACGATGATCCACAAGTGAAAGAGATGTTGAAGGCTGAGGTAATGCGTGACAAGAAGGCCGAACAGCTCATGGCTAAGGCCAAGGATGTGAAGTCTGTTGCAGCTGCTAAGGCGAAGGGGGCTACCGTAGCTCCTGTCAATCAGGTAACCTTCTCTGCACCAGTGTTTGTGATGAGTACAGGTGCCAGTGAGCCTGTTTTGAGTGGTGCGGTTGCTGCTACGGCAAAAGGACAGTTCTCTGCCAAGCCTGTTAAGGGCAATGCAGGTGTCTATGTCTTCCAAGTAACCAACCGAACTACCCGCCCAGGTAAGTTTGAAGCTAAGGCTGAAGAAGACAAGGCACGGCAGAAGGCATTGCAGTTTGCAGGCAACTTCATGAACGAATTGGTGATAAAGGCCGGTGTAGTTGATGATCGCTACTTGTTCTTCTAATGAGATAGATTTCAAAACGCTCATCGTTAGGCCGGCTCATTCAATGGTATTGACCAACTAACGTAGCATCGAAATATAAAAAACTCCGCGTACTTGTTTGAGTACGCGGAGTTTTTTGTAGGTTAACAGCCAAATAGACAGGCATGTGTAGAAACCGTTTCAGCTCGCGACCTATACATCTAAGAATACGATGTTCAATCAGAATGGGATCTATTGCATGGCTATGTGCTTCATTCCGGTTGCCTATTTGTCGATGTATCTTTTCACAATGTCTTGATAGTTCTCAATCCGTCGGTCACGCAAGAATGGCCACCAGCGGCGTACTTGTTCGCTATGGTCGAGGTCGATGTCTATCACGATGCTCTCTTCATCGTCATCGCACGCCTGATAATACAGCTCTCCTTGTGGACCAGCCACGAACGAACTACCCCAAAAGTTAATGCCATTGGTTTGTCCGGAAGGGTCGTCTTCGTGTCCAACTCGGTTTACTGTGATGACGGGAATGCCGTTAGCTACCGCATGCCCACGCTGAACGGTCATCCATGCGTTGCGTTGTCGCTGCTGTTCATCCTTGTCATCGCTACTTTCGTAGCCAATGGCCGTGGGGTAGATGAGCAGTTGTGCGCCTTGCAATGCCATGAGTCGGGCTGCCTCTGGATACCATTGATCCCAACAAACCAGCACACCTAAGCGGCCGATGGACGTGTCGATGGGGTGGAATCCCAAGTCGCCAGGGGTGAAATAGAATTTTTCATAGTAGGCGGGGTCGTCGGGTATGTGCATCTTGCGGTATTTACCAGCGATACTTCCGTCTTTCTCAATCACCACAGCCGTGTTGTGATACAGGCCGGGAGCCCGCTTTTCAAATAACGAAGTGACGATTACTACCTCTAATTTTTTAGCCAATTTGCCGAAGAACTCTGTGGAAGGACCTGGGATTGGCTCTGCCAAATCGAAGTTGTTGACATCCTCCACCTGACAGAAGTAGAGCGAGTTGTGCAACTCTTGCAACACAATGAGCTGTGCGCCACGCTGCGCCAAGTCGGTGATGTTCTCGGCTATTTTCTTTTTGTTATCGTCTACACATTTTGTGTTCCGTAATTGTAGTATTCCTATTCTTATTTCGTGCATATTTTTTAGTTTATGAGTTTATGAGGTTTTAGTTTACGAGTTTACAAGTTTACGAGTTCACAAGTTGATAGCTTTGCCAATCATAAAGTTCAAAGTTCAATGTTCAAAGCTCAAAGTTTGTGCTTGTTGCATTGTGAGGCAGTGAAGCGAGCCATGTTGCTTGATAACCGTTGTGGCATCCAGGGGAATGATGTCGCGGTGGGGGAAGGCCGTCCCAATGATGTCAAGTGCTTGCTCATCCAGTTCGTCTTGTTGATAAGTTGGGACTATCACCGCCCCATTAATGACTACAAAGTTGGCGTAAGTGGCTGGTAGACGCTCGCCTTCGTAGTAAATAGGCTGGGGGATAGGGAGCTTGAGCAATCGATAGGACTTGCCTTCAATGGTGCGAAACGTTTTCAACTGTCGTTCCATTTTTTTGAAATCATCGTATTGCTCGTCCTCCTCGTCATCGGTACCTATATATAATAAGGTGTCATCTGGAGCAAAGCGCACGGTTGTGTCTATGTGTCCATCTGTATCATCACCCACCAGCTTTCCATGGTCTATCCACAAGATGCGGTCGGCGTGCAATCTATCCAGTAACTTTCGTTCTATTTCTTGCTGTGTCAGCGGTTGGTTTCTGTTTGGAGCGAGCAAGCAAAGACTGGTAGTCAGGATGGTTCCCTTGCCGTCGCTCTCGATGGAACCTCCCTCTAAGACAAAGTCGTTGTAATCTACATATTCGCCTTTCACTGCGTTTTGAGCTACAAGTTGACAGTTAATCAGGTTGTCCTTGGAGGCTTCAAACTTGTTTCCCCAGCCGTTAAATTGGAAATCTAAGAGTAGGGGAGCAGCCTTGTCGTCCTTCGGCAGCAAGGTGATGAAGCCATGGTCGCGTGCCCAGGTGTCGTTGAGAGGACATTCTACGAACCTGATTCGTTGGCATTCTTGTGCTGTGAAATGACGTTTCGTCTCTGCCACATCCTGTGTGACGATGAGCACCTCCTGATATTTTGCAATCACCCTTGCCAGTTGCACCTCGGTGTCAACAATGTCTTTCAAATAGGGTCGCCAATCTGTATGGGCATGTGGCCATGTCAATTGCACTGCTTTTTGTGGCTCCCATTCGGCTGGTAGGTAGTAGGGTGTCTTGTCTTTTGTCATCAGTTTATTCTTTGTCGATACTTTATCGTTACAAATATACACTAAAAAAGCGATTTACAGCCCATACAATTAAAATATATGCAACGAGGAAGATGGAATGAGGCATTAGACCGGTGCTTAGCCATTATTTATCACGGTACAGTCGGTTGATTCTTATATTTTTTGTGTAAATTTGCCAATGTATGATAGAAATCAAGGACGCTACCATCAAAGTGGGTAGCCACGTTGTTTGCAA